>JAAZNB010000234.1 GCA_012798515.1 Chloroflexota bacterium | reverse complement strand
GTTGGCGTGGCAACCGGCGTCATGGCATTCTCGTCTGGAGGAGCCGGCGCCGCGGGCGTGGAGGATGGCGTAGACTCAGGCGGGTCTGTCGGCGCCTGATCATTCTCGCCGGTGTCACTCGGGAGGTCCGATTCAGACGGCGTTCCGGTTGAGTTTACAGTCACCGGGTCCACTTCGGAGCCAGGGGTGGCATCGCTTGCCTGAGCCCAGGCAATCGCCAGGGGGTGGAAAGTCATTGCCAGCAGCATCCCAATAGCCAGGGTGCCGGCCAGGGATCTGGATAGCGCTGTAGGAATTCTCATGGCTGTCTCCCTACTGATCGGAACATAATCCTCAGAACCAGGTCCTGATTACCACATTCTTCACAAACAGGAACAACTCCAGCGCGGGTAAGGAATCCATTTACCCACACTGGTTTTATCTCAGCGGTGATATCGTATTGTTGCGGTAGGATACGGGGATGGTGCCGCGAAGCAGAGGATGAAGAGGCACGTCGGGGTCGAAACTTCAGCGATTCAAATTTTATCCTCGTCCATCATAGATATATTCAAGGATTCTGTCAAGAAGAGGTGGAAGCACGCCCAACCTTTCAAATATCTCGCCCCGGCCTCATCCCAGCCCTGAGCGGCGAAAAGAACCCCTGTTTTCGAGATCGCTCTGTATAAACGATGCAGGGCAATTGCATCAAAACACTTGTTCTATGAGATTTGCTATCACCCACCTCTAAATCCCCGCCCTCAAGGGCGGGGACTT
Organism: Chloroflexota bacterium; assembly: GCA_012798515.1. Taxonomy (GTDB): domain Bacteria; phylum Chloroflexota; class Anaerolineae; order Anaerolineales; family Anaerolineaceae; genus JAAZNB01. The sequence goes on along the minus strand of JAAZNB010000234.1, from coordinate 8,476 downwards.
TAAAAAGAGTGCGAGATGGCTGTATCTGGCGGCACAAAATGTGCCGCCAGATACAGCCATCTCGCAGAAAAATCTTTTCTCCCCTCTGCGCGGCGCTTTTGGCCGCGGAGAGGGGGCCGGGGGGAGTGGCAAAAGTCCGCAAATGCATCTGGCAATTTAGATGCGTTTACCCTGGAATTGGGCATTCCATGCGGTGCGGATGGCGGTTTTGGATGGTAATTGTCTTTAAATTGGGACAAACGGCTTGACAAAGGGATCAAAAAGACGTATAAACAGTACAAACAATAAGAACGGATGTTCTATATGGGAAAAATTGTAACCGCAGGACGGATCACGATCCTTTTGGGCAAACAACAGGCCATCACCGGTGAGCGGCTTTCCCCACGCCGGCTGGCCGAGCGCGCCGGGGTGCCCAAAGATCTCGTCTATCGCCTGGACGCCGGCCAGGCGCGCCACATCGATCTGGATTCCCTGGCGCGCCTGTGTGAGGCGCTGCAATGCAGCTTGCAGGATATCCTGGTCTGGGAGCAAGAGCATGGCGAACCCGTTTGACGTTTTGCCGGGGAATCTCTTCAACCTGTTCAGCACGCAGGGCCGGTTTACGTTACAACGTCACTACATGGCTATTTTGCTGCGCCTGTATGCTCTGGCGGAATTCAACCATTTTGGCCTGGCGCGGGACGTGGCCGTGGCCGAGATCATGGAGTACCTGAAGGGCGCCGGAGCCGAGGAAGAGGTTGCCGCCGAGATGGCAGCCAATCCGGGGGAGAGTGCAGAAGACCCGGGTGGGCCAATCTATGGCCAGTCCACCCTGCAGAATTACGCGGCCTACCTGCTGCGCCGCCTGGCCGAAACAGGCTGGGTCGAACGCGAACAGCACGCCGATTATTCCGAAACGATCGTCTTGCCCGACTACGCTTTTACCCTGCTGGAAGCCTTGCGCGCCATCCAGGAACAAAAACCGCGCGAGTTTACCGGCCAGTTATACACGGCGCACCAGCTGATCACCTCTGCCACGACCAACAAGGATTTCTCCCCGGCCCTGGCGGTCACCCAGGCCTACGAGAACGTGCGCCAGGTGGTGCGCGGGTTGAGCGAGCTCAACCAGAACATCCGCCGGTACGTGGAGCACGCCACGCGCCAGAAAGACGTGGCCGATCTGCTGCATTTGCAGTTCGACGACTATGCCCACACCCTGGGCCCTGCCTATCACGCCTTGAAGACCTCGGATCACGTCTCGCGCTACCGGCGTGACATGGTCAACCAGGTGCAGCAGTGGCAGAGAGACGGGGACTGGCTCGACCACACCGCCGAAGAGATGGCTGCCCAGAGCCGCCTTTCCCCGGCGCAGGCGGCTCTGGAGGTGGGCCAGTACTTGCAGTTTATCGCTCACCAGCTGGAAGGCCTGGACCCCATCCTGGAAGATATCGACCAGCGCCACGCGGCTTATCTGCGCACCTCGCTGCGCCAGATCCGTTACCGCCTGGGCAACGCCGACGGGAGTTTCAAAGACCGCCTGGGGTCGCTGTCCAGGCTGCTGAGCGGGCTGATCGACGCAGGGTACAGCGAGCTGCCCGGCGCAGCGCCCGGCCTGCGGCAGACGCCCATCGATGTACCGGACCTGCACAGTTTTTACACCCCGCCCACCCGTCGCGCCCCGTTCCACCCCGAAGAGGTCGTCCTGCTCACCCTGCAGCCCGACGATTTGCTCTCACTGCGCCAGGGGATGATGCAAGACGTTACCCAGGCCTTTACCCCGGAGAGAGTCAACCGTAAAGTGCTGGGTTTCTTCAACGGGCATGCGCGCCTGAACGTGAACGAATTGCCGCGCGACGTGCTGGACGACCTGCACTGGCTGACCACGATCATTGCGTATGCGCACCACCCCGAGGTGTCCTATGGGCTGGTGGCGGTAGACGCAGCGCCGGTAGAGATCGGCCCTTACCGGGTGGCCTCATTCGACCTGGTCAAGAAATAGACGAGAACGTAGAAAGGGAAACATGGCGTTGAATACAGATGCTGTCCTAACCGATCTGCCTGAAAAACTGCGCCGCGACGTGCCGCGCGTGGTCAACCGCCTGCTCGGGCAGACGTTTCTCTACCAGGACGTGGAGAGCGACAAGGACGATTATTACTTCGTGCATCGTTATCGCTCGATCTTCGAAGGCCTGGTGGGGCTGGCAGGGTTTCAGCTGCTGCACGACGACTACCATCGCATTTTCCAGGTCGTCTCCGAGTACAGTTACTGCCGGGCGCGCTACCGCCTGGACGAAACCCTGTTGATCGTGGTCCTGCGCAAGCTGTACGAAGAACACAGCGAGCACCTCAGCCTGGCCAACGACCCGGTGGTCACGGTGGGCGAGGTGCGTGAAGAGTTCCGCACCATTACCGGCAAAGAACGCTCGCTGGGCGTGATCCAGTATGAGACCCTGCTGCGCCGCCTGCGCGGGATGGGCCTGATCGACACCCTGGACGGGCGCAGCATCGACGTGCGTGACGCAGAGGCGCGCCTGCGCCTGCGCGGTTCGATCCGCATGATCCTGCCGGTACAGTCGGCCGGCGAGATGGAAGCCTGGCTGCGCAAATACCGCGCCGCAGGTGTGGAAGAGTCCGATTTACCCGGCGACGATGACGAAGCCGGCGAGTGAAGGAAATATCCTTTATGAAAACATTGACCCGTATCCGCCTGCTCAACTGGCACCTGTTCGAAAACGCCACCATCGAATGCCAGGGGACCACTTATTTTATTGGCATCAACGGCGCCGGCAAATCCACCATCCTGGACGCCGTGCAGTTCGCCCTGGTGGGTGGACAGCGCGAGGTGCGTTTCAACCAGGCCGCTTTGAGCGGCGGCAAACGCACCCTATCCAGCTACGTGCGCGGCGAGATGGGCACCGAGGGACAGCGTTTCCTGCGCGGCGACGCCACCGGTGTGGTGGCGCTGGAGTTCCACAACCCGGACGACACCTATTTTGTCCACGGGGCGGTGATCGATGCCTTCGAAGACGGGCGCAACCCGGAAGTGACCTACTTCATCGTCCACAATGCCCGCCTGGACGATAACTGGTTCTTCCGCGCCCCGGGGCAATTGTTCGACACGCGCGCCTTCAAGCGGCACCTGGAAAACTACGCCCTGCCGCCCAACGCCCGTCCCCAGGTTTTCTCCCGCCTGGAGGATTATCGCTTCCATTTGCTCAACCGCCTGGGGCAGCTGAAGGATTCTTTCCCGGCCAAGGTGACCAAAGGCCTGGCCTTCAGCCCGCTGACCGACATCCGCTCCTTCGTGCAGAATTACCTGCTGGACGAGCACCTGGTGGACGTGAAGACGTTGCAGAAACAGCTGGAGACGCTGCGTCACTTCGAATCCCTGGCCGCGGACGTGCGCGAGCGCATTGCCAGGCTGGAGGCGATTACCGACATCGACAAAGAACGGTCTGCCCATCGCCGGCGGCGGATTACCAATGGCTATATCCGCCGCTGCGCCCAGGGCGACGTGCACGTGGCCGAGCTGGAGCAGCGCCGTTTGCAGCTGGAGGAAACCCGCCTGAGCCTGCGCCGCGCTGAACTGCAACGGGAAACGCTGCACCGCCAATCCCAGCAGGCCCAAACGCGCCTGGTGGACGCCCAGGTTGCCTTGCAAACGGACCAGACGGCGCAGCGCGAGCGCGAGCTGGGGACAAAGATCGCCGAGACGAGCGCTGAGCTGGACCTGCTCCACCGGCGTAAGGCCCAGGCTCTCGAGGCCCTGGCCCGGGAAGCGGGCGGCGCGCGCCGCCTGTACGCGCTCCTGGAGCAGGACGGCAGCCAGATCCCGGCCGGGCTGGAGGCCTTCTTGCAGCAGGCCGGCGGCGGAAATGCGCCGGATGGCGTCCCGGGAGCGCTACCGTCTTTGCAGGCGGCTATGGCGGCGCTGGCCCAGGAGTACATCCGCCGGGAAGCCCTGCTCGACGAACAGGTACGTCTGCGGCGCGACGAGGCGGCCCGCCTGGATGATGAAATGCGCAAGCTGCGCACCGGCGACGGTGAGGCCAGTTTCGAGGCCGAAGCGCCCCTGGCGGTGCGCCTGCGCCGCCTGCTGCGCGCCGAGCTGGGGTTGGGAGCGGCCGAGGTGGTCTTCCTGTGCCGCGAGTTACACATACCCGACCCTGCCTGGCAGGACGCCGTGGAAGGCGTGCTCGGACGCAACCGCTTCGTGCTGCTGCTCCCAGCGCAACAGTACGCCGCCGCCATGCAGCTTTACCGCGCCCGCCGGGATGAGGAGCATTTACACGGCGTGGCGCTGCTGGACACAGAGCGCATTTTACAGGCCGAGCGGCGCCCGGCCTCAGCGGATTCCCTGGCGGCGGAGGTGATCACCTCCCACCCCGCGGCGCGGGCCTTCGTTGACCTGCTCCTGGGCAGTTACGTGAAATGCGATTCCCTGGACGGGCTGCGTTCGCACCGCACGGCCGTGACGCGCGAGTGTTTCGTGCGCCGCAATTTTACCGACAGCCACCTCAACCCGCAGGTGTACCGCCGCTGGTTCATCGGTGAGCGTTCGGCGCCGCGCCAGATCGAACAACGCCAGGCGCGCCTGGACGAGATCGGTGTACAGTTGGCCGCCCTGCAGGCCGAGAGCGCGGCCCTGCGCCTGCGCCTTGCGCTCACCCGCGACCGGGCCCGCCCGCTGGTCGAGCTGGAACAGGCCCTGGCCGGCCTGGAACGCCTGGAAGCGCTGGAAGCCCAGCTGGCGGCCCTCCAGCTAGAGCAGCAGGCGTTGGACGCCCGGGCCGTCGAGCTGCTGCGGGCCGAGCTGCAGCGCTGCCAGCAGGAAGCCGGCCGCCTGCAAGCAGAAGTCGCGGCGGCCGAACGGCGCATCGGCAACCTGGAGAGCAGCATTCACACCCTGGAAAGCGAGCAAATCCCGCTCCTGGAACGCCTGGTGGACCAGGCCCTGCGCAGCGCCGAGGAGTTCCTGGCCGCCGAGGAGGCCGGCGCAGAACTCCAGGCCGAGGTGCAGCAGGAGTTCCAGCGCCGTAAAGAGCGCCAGCCGGTTGAGGTCATCGCCCAGAACGCCACGCGCTACGAGAACGACTACCAGACCGCAGAGCAACGCTCGCGCGACCGTCTGCGCGAGGCCAAGCAGGCTTACTCGCTGCGTTACGATTTTGGCTACGACGACCTGGACGCGGCGGAACGTTACACCACCGAACGCGACAAACTGGTCGGTTCGGAACTGCCGCAGTACGAAGCCCAGATCGCTCGCCAGCGCGCCCTGGCCGAGCAGGAGCTGGTCGAGAACTTCATCCACCGCCTGCGTGAGCAGATCGAAGACGCCCGCCAGCAGCTGGCTTACCTCAATACTACCCTGGCCGGGCTGCGTTTTGGCGGTGAGCGCTTCGAATTCATCACCCAACCCTCCCCGGCCCTGCGCCAGATCTACGCCATGATCATGGACAGCCAGACGGTGTTGGGCGATTCGCTGTTCGAGTCCGGTTTCCGCCAGAAGCACCAACAGGGCTGGGACCTGCTCTTCGACCGCCTGACCCTTTCCAACGACGAAGAGGACCTGGAGCTGCGCCAGTTGCAAGATTATCGTAACTACCTGCAATACGATATCCGCATCCACTATCCCAACGGCGACCGGGCCCTGCTCAGCCAGATCAATGCCAAGAAGTCGGGCGGCGAGACCACCACGCCCTTCTACGTGGCCATGGCAGCTTCCTTTGCCCAGGCCTACCGCCTGAACCAGCCGCGCCCCTCGGATACGATTCGCCTGGCGTTGTTCGACGAAGCTTTTGGGAAGATGGACACGGCGCGCACCGCCAGCGCTTTGCAATTCATGCGCCAGGCCGGGTTACAGGTATTGCTGGCCACCCCGCCGGACAAGTCTGGCTCCTTGCTGCCTTACGTAGACAGTGTATGCACAGTGGTGCGCAAGGACAGTCACGCCTTTGTGATCGAAATCGATAAAAGCGAGATGATGAAAGAATTGGAAGATGCCGCAGCCTGAGATCGTTTTTGCCCCTTCGCCAGACGTGACCGTCCTGCTGAACGCCCTCCTGGATAAACTGGAACGGCGGATGGCCCGTTCTTTTCCGCCGGGCGAAGAGGAGCCAATGCGACGGGCTGTGAAAGTCCTCCTGGAAGAGATTCACCTGCCGGGGTATACATCTCAGATGGATCCATCGCCGCGCCAGGTGGCCAACGAGCAGTTGCAGGCCCTGGAACGACTTGGCCGGCTGCGCCTGACCTGGCAGGCCGGTGAGGAGGCACACCTGTTGGCCGCCGTCGCCCTGCTGCCGGGCCAGGCGGCCTTGCTGTACCCCCTGGTCGGGCGCGTCCCGCTCGCTGCCTTGCGCAGCCGCCTGGAGGCACAGCTGCTCGGCGACCGTTTCCGCTTCAGTGCCGGAGACTGGCGCTACCGGGCCATCCAACACGTGCTGGCCCGCTTGAAAGTTAACCAATCCCCCGGGCCGTTCAACCTGGCCGACCCGGATTTCAACCAGGACCTGCTGATTGGGCTGGCGGCGCTGTCTCAGCTGGAGGAGGAAACACCTTTCCGCGTGTTCAGCGTGCGGACTTTCAACGATAGCAAGCGCTTCGAGGCGCTGCGCAAGGCCATGGCGCGCCTGGCACGCCTGGGCCAACCCGAGTGGCGGCGCCTGCCGGAGGATGAACTGCTGCGCGAACTGCACCTGGTGGCCAACCCGGGCTACCTGCTGCTGTCTGGGGCGTGGACGCTGGTCGACGCGGATGGCGGGGCGCTGGACCTGGCGGGGTTCTGCCCCTCAGTGGGCGTGCCGGCCGTGCAGGCCATGCACGTGCAGGACGTGGGCGTGAACGCCGCCGGGGTCCTGTGCATCGAGAATGCCACTACCTTCCACACGGCGGCCGGCCATCCATCCTTACAGCACATGGCGTTGCTGTGCCTGGCCGGCAACCCGTCGCCGGCCTGCCGGCGCCTGTTGAGCTGCCTGGATGCGGGCTTGCCGGAAGACGTTCCCCTCTACGTATGGGCCGACCTGGATTACGGCGGATTCAACATCCTGGCGCAGCTGCGCAGGCAGGTTGGCCCGCGTTGCCGGCCGTTTCGCATGGATATCGAGACCCTGGAAGCATACGCCCGGTTTGCCCGCCCGCTCTCCCAGGAAGACCGTCGCAATCTGGAGCGCCTGTCCCGGCGGCCTGAGCTGGGCGACGTACGCCCGGTCATGCAGCACATGCTGCGGCGCGGCATCAAGCTTGAGCAGGAAGCGGTTGCCTTCTGAGCTGCCGGGGTTGCCTGGCTCTGTATGCGTATGCTAGCCGGTCCGGTGAGCCCCGTTCTACCCTGTTGCAGGGCGGCATAAAAACCATTCTGCCGGTTTGCGGCTACAATAAAGAACGTACCGGCAACCATCCTTTTCATCAGGCAGGTGTGTTCATGACCGTTCATGTAAAACCCATTCGTTGGGGCATCCTGGGGACGGGGGGCATCGCCCATAAATTTGCCCAGGGACTGCAATGGGCCCCGGGCGCCGTCCTGGCCGCCGTCGGCTCGCGCGACCCGTCCACCGCGGACGCTTTTGCCCGCGAGTTCAACGTGCCGCACGCCTATGGCAGTTACTCGGAGCTGGCCCAGAGCCCCGAAGTAGACGTTATTTACGTTTCCACCCCGCACTTTTTCCATTACGAAAACAGCCTGCTGTGCCTGGAAAATGGCAAAGCGGTATTGTGTGAAAAAGCGTTCACCATCAACGCCCGGGAGGCCCAGGCGGTGATCGATTACGCCCGCCAGAAAGGCCTGTTCGTCATGGAGGCCATGTGGACGCGCTTCCTGCCCGTGGCCGTGCGGTTACGCCGCATGGTGGCAGAGGGTCTTCTGGGGGAATTGCATTCCCTGGCGGCGCGCTTCACTTTCCGGGCCGATTACAATCCCCAGGGACGCCTGTTCAACCCGGCCCTGGGCGGCGGGGCTTTGTTGGATGTGGGCGTCTACCCCATTGCCTGGGCGGCGATGCTCTTCGGGGAGCCGACCGAGATCCACGGCATTGCTCACTTGAGTGGCCAGGGCGTCGACGAGCGCGCCACCATGCTGTTGGGGTACGCCGGCGGGCAGACGGCCAGCCTGTTTGCCTCGCTGACCACCGTGTCTCCCGACCGCTCCACACTCATGGGCAGCCAGGGGTACCTGACCCTGCACGGCCGCCTGGCTCACCCCACCCGGATCACCCTGTCTTTGAAGAACAAACCGGACGAAGAGTTGGACGTATCCTTCGAGGGCAACGGCTACCAGTTCGAAGCGCTGCACGTCATGGAGTGCCTGCGCCAGGGCAAGCTGGAGAGCGAGATCATGTCGCTGGACGAGACCCTGTCCATCATGCGGACCATGGACCAGCTGCGCCAGCAAATGGGTGTGTTCTACCCCGGCGAGACTGCATAAATCCGGCGCCGGTTTGGCAAGAAATTCGAGCGCACCCGCCTGGCGGGTGCGCTTGTGTTATGGGCAGCCAGC
>JAAZNB010000233.1 GCA_012798515.1 Chloroflexota bacterium | reverse complement strand
GCCATCCAGCTGCGGATGTCCCTGGCCATACTCAAGGTCTTCCAGGGCGACACGGCATATTTTTTCATCACCTGGCGGGCGTCCAGGCTGCGCAACTTATCCAGCTCGTTGCGCTCGACTTTCTTGAACCCGTATTTCTCCGCCAGGCGGTCGATCGCTTCCAATACCCAGGGGAATGAATTTGCCAGGGTGCCATCGAAGTCAAAAATGATCAACTTGTATTTCACCAGCGCACTCCAGGTCTCAACTCGCTGCGGTGCTTGTTCACACATGATTTGGAAATGAGTTAGTCCTGCTCAGAGGCAAAGGAGAAATCCCCAAGTTCGGGCACTTCTCACTCCAGCCTGGGCAGTTGCAATATTTTTTGATTTTACTGCAATTCTCTCACCACGGTGAGAGCCGTGGGCTTACAAATGTCTTTCAACTCCGCCCGCTATGCACGAGACGGCGCAAAAGGATGCGCTGCACGATGGGATGCCCGGCCGGTCCAGCCGACACCCTGGCCTCGCTCAGCAGCCCGGTTTCCTAAAGGACGGCCTCACCCATAGGGTTGATCGCCCGGTTGAGGATGCCGGCTTTTGCTTTCGAACCGGACCGATAGAGGCGCCTGGCCGTTCACGTCTCTGTAGGGGAAGGGCGCCGCTGGCTGTCCTGCTCTATCCGGTCTACGCCGGGCGCCGCCTTGCCCTCGTAAATTCTCAAAACCACCACCCCGCCCAAAATCAACCCACTGCCGGCCAATTGAACCGCTTTGAGGTGCTCGCCCAGAAAGAAATAGGCCAGCAGGGCCGTAAAGGCCGGTTCGAGGGTCACGATCAGGTTGGCCACGCTGGAGGGCAGGTAGCTCAGGCTGACGTTATACAGGCCGTAACCGGCCAGGGTAGGGCCGGCTGCCAGCAAGAACAGTACCCCCCAACCCATCCAGGCCTCTCCCAGCCATAGCAGGTCGCCGGCCTGTGCGGCCGACTCGGGGATCCAATCGCCCGGCAGCAGGTTGAAGCCCAACAATAACACGGCCGCAAAGGCAAAGATATACACCATGGTCGTCCAGGGGCTCAAGCCGCGCTGCGCGGCCGAGCGCCCCATCAGGCTGTAGATAGCGTACAGCAGGCCGGAGAAGACCCCCACAAAAACGCCGGACAGGTTGGCGTTCCAGGCCGCCGGGTCGTAAGCCTCGGCCACCAACACGCAGCCTCCCAGGCTGAAAGCGACTGCCAGGATCTTGCCCCAGTGGAAGCGTTCCTTGAGCAGCCACCAGCCCAGCAGCACGGTAAAGGCCGAAGAACAGTACACCAGCACGGTAGCCACGGCCGCGCCGTTACGCGCCACCGAGATCGTCCAGGAGGCGTTGAAGATGGCCAGCACGAACCCGTAGCCGGCCAGGTAAGCCAGCTGGGAAGACGGAACGCGCAGCAAAGCCGGCCGCGCCAGGGCCAGTATGGGCAGCAGGGTCAGCACGACGAACAGCTCGCGCCAGAAAGCCAGCACCAGGGAAGGCAGGTGATAGGTCTGGGTCAGGTAACGGATGAAGATCGCCGTGGTCGATAAGATGGCCGCGCTGACCAACGCGACCGCATAGCCGCGGTTAAGTGCAGACTTTTGGGGCATAGATTATGGAACTGCTTTCTGGGACCCACCGCCCCCACCGGCAAATGAAATTACCCTACAGCCACTCCAGGCTCTCGACCGTGCGCTCATTCTGCACGTTACCGGTGTTGAGCGTGGAAGCCGGCTCCAGCATCATCACCTGGCACTCTTCCTCGGCCACCGGGCAGTGTTCCACCCCGCGCGGGACGATGAAGAACTCCCCGGCGTGGATCTCCACCTCGCGGTCGGGCAGCTTGATCCGTAGCGTGCCCTGGTGCACGTAGAACAGTTCGTCTTCCTGTTCGTGGTGGTGCCAGACGAATTCACCCTTCAATTTTGCCAGTTTGACGTACTGCCCGTTCAGCTCGCCCACCACCTTGGGGCTCCAACATTCCGAGAACAGGGCAAATTTTTGTGTGAGATTGACAACATCCATCCTGGACTCCTCTCCACCTGCCTACCACGCCTTCCGGCAGCGCCAGGTGCATTTGCTTTCCCCGCCACGCTCTAGCGATGCAAGATCTCTTTTTCGGCCTGTTCGGCTTCTTTGTAAATCTCGGCCACCTCGCTCTTGAGCTCGGGCGTGGCGCTGGGAGAATTGGGGATAAATTTAATCAAATCGATCGCCTGGCGCAGCAGGTCTTTCACCCCCGCAATGTAAGAAAGGTCGTACCGGCCCGTATCAGCCGGAACAGGGAAATCGCGAGCTTTTTGGATGAGCAGGCGCGCCCGCCGCACGCGCTCGATAGCAGGAATCATACGGGCCATACGTACTCCTTTGACGTCGATGTGCTCAAAATTATACTGTAAAGCGCCAGGCTGAAGACGATTTAGCGGGATATCCCCCTCCCAATAATGCGCACCCCCGCCGGCCGTCACAAAGAGGCCGGCTCGACCGGTATAGCACGCCTCACGACCCGGGCGGTGTGGGCAGGCCCCACAACCCTAACCGCAGGCCTTGGGCGCTTTGTTCTGCTCCCCGGAAATCAGCCGCGCAGGCAATTGCGGCAGAGCCGGCGTCCACGGCTGCGTACCCCGCCATGAGCAGCTCATAGTTGACGAACTGATCCCCGGCGAAAACGTAACGCAGCAGCCCGCCGTTCGGGCTGGCCACCCCCGCGTCTTCAACGAGGAGCATCGGCTTCCCCAACACCAGCCCGGCATTAAAATCTGCGGCCAGCTGCCCGGGTAGGCCCTCCTCCTCCTCAGGAGCATCGATCCCCAGGTAATCGATGCGATACACCTGGTGGCCGGCCTCCAGGCGGACCTCGATGCTGTCGCCATCCACCACGTTCACCACCTGCCCGGACTGGGAATCCGTCGCGCCGCCAAGGCACTCGGGTAGAAAGCCGGACAGGGCAGGCGCCGGCGTGGAGATCAGGGCCAGGGTGGGAAATACCGGCGTGTCGATTGCTGCCTCCATCGTGGCAGAGGGGACGCCACGCCGGAGTTGATCCACGTTCACGATGGGTATTTTGCCGGCCTTAAGCCTGACATTCTCCTCGTTGGCCACCTGCAGCTGAGTCCCACAGGCCCAAATGGCCAGGGCCAACACAGACAGCACCCAGACGAAGCGTTTACCCATGGTTCCCCCATTTATAGCAATGCGCATCCCTACGCCGGGACGGGGCGATGAATGCGTAACGACGGTTGAAAATGATGACACGGTGCGCCTTGGGAAAACGTAAGGCGAACGATTATGCACATTATAATGGGAACCACTCAGCTCGAGGCGCAAAAAGCCCAAATTCCCCCACGTTCTACAATTTCACAATCCATACCCCCCCAATCCCTGGAATCGAAACAGGCGCCCGGTCTGTACGGCCGCCCCCCGGCGCCATCCGGCGCCGTCCTGGTCGGGGCGGCGCCGGGATCCTGCTCATCGGCGCAGGCAAACCACTTTTTCGATCAGGTCGTTCATCTCGAAGGGCTTGGCCAGGAAGGCCACCCCGGTTTCCTCCAGAAAGCGCCGGATGGCGGCGCTGATGGTGTCGCCGCTCATGAAAAGGATACGCTCCTTGAGGTGCGGGTACAGGCGGCACACCTCGCGGTAGAAATCGGGCCCGCTCATCTCCGGGATGCGCATGTCGCACAGGATCAGGTCGTAATCCTCCCCGGCCAGGCACTCCAGGCCTTGCATGCCGCTGCCGGCCGGTTTCACCGTGTAACCCTTGCGCTGCAAAGCGCGGGCGATCACCTCCAGGACGTTGGCCTCGTCCTCGATCACGAGGATGCGCGCCGTAGCAACGGCCGGCAGCTCGACCGGTGGGGGAGCCTTGCGGATGGCCTCCGGCCGGGCCTGGATCACGGGCAGCTCGACGACGAAGACCGCCCCGCCCTCCGGCCGGTTCTCGGCCCAGATGTGTCCCCCATGCTCACTGACGATGCCGTGACACACCGACAACCCCAGGCCGGTGCCTTCACCCTCCGGCTTGGTGGTGAAAAAGGGATCGAAGATGCGCGTCATGATCTCGGCCGGGATCCCCGGGCCCTCGTCCTCGAAGGTCACGCGGATCACGGGAGCCGTCTCCGCCAGGTTGGCAAAGAAGTGCGAATGTCCCAGTTCGGTGCTCACTTTCAAGCGCCGGGTCCCGTGACCGGGGCTCATCGCCTGGCGGGCGTTGTTGGCCAGGTTGACGAACACCTGCTGCAGCTGGTGAGGATCGGCCAGGGTAATGGGCAGGTCCGCGGCGGCCTGCACTTCGGACTGGATGCCGTACGAGGCCAGCTCATATTCCAGAAAATCCAGGCTGCTTTTCAACACGGCGTTGATCTGCACCGGCTTGCGCTCGGGGGTGCGCTGGCGGGCAAAATCGAGCAGCTTACGCACGATGTTGGTAGCGCGGCGCGATTCCAGCACAATCTTGTCCAGGTCGGTTTGGATCTCCTCGCCCGCCGGCCGCGCCTGGAGCAGCTGGGCGTACAACATCACCGAAGTCAGGGGGTTGTTCAGCTCGTGGGCCACCCCTGCCACCAGTTCCCCCAGGGCGGCCAGCTTTTCACTCTGCACCAGGCGGGCCTGGGCGCGGTGCAGCGCTTCGAGCTGGGTCTGCAAATTCTCGTGCAGGGTCTGGCGCAACACGGCGCTGGCGGCCATGTCGGCGATGGCCACCAGGAGGTGCATATCCTCGTTGCCGATGGGCGCATCACGCCCCAACCACAAAGCGCCGATGGACTGCTCTTTGGCGATCAGCGGGACACACGCCACCGCCGTCAGATCGTAGAAGAACTCCGCCGCGCTCATCTGGGTGTCGTTGTGGGCGGTGTTGTTGCGATAGGCCCGCCCGGTGGAGATGACCAACCCGCTGATGCCTTCCCCGGGCAGCAGGCGCCTCCCGGTCCAGCTTTCCCAGTGCTGGTAGCCAAGTTCGACCACCACCCCCCCGTTCACCGGGTCGCACAGGGCAAAGGCGGCCCCGCCGGCCTTGAGCAGGTCGACGAGCTGGCGCAAGATGATCGAACAAATTTCAGAGCGGTTGCGCGCCACGCGCATGGACGCCGAGACCCGGGTGAGGATCTCCAGCTCTTCCTTGCGCCGGCGGGTCTCTTCTTCGGCCTGTTTCCGCCCGGCGATGTCCACCAGGCTGGCCTCGTAATACTGCAACTGGCCCGCCTGGTCCCGCACGGCCCAACGCGTCTCGCTGGCCCACACCACCTCGCCATCCCGGCGGCGCATCTGCACCTCTACATCGCGGAGCACGTCTTCCTTTTGCAGCTCGGCCTGGCGCTGGTAATGCGCTTCGACGTCCTGGTAGTAATCGGCGATGTTAAAGGCAAGCAGCGCCTGCGGGGTCGGGCAGCCCAACAGCTCGGCCAGGGCCAGGTTAGCGTCGATGATCTGCCCGGAAGGTGTGGAGCGGTAGAAGCCAATCGGCATGCCGTGGAACTTCTTCTCGCTTTCCTTGAGGGCTTCTTCCACCCGCCTGAGCTCGCTGACGTCTTGCAGCGTGCCGATGCGGCGCTCCGGCTTGCCGCGCCAGTCCAGCATCACCAGTCCGCGGTGAAGGACCTGGAGGGTGCGGCCATCTTTGTGTTTGAAACCGTGTTGGAGCTCAAAAGGGGCGCCGTTGTTCTGGGTGATCTTGAGCAGCCCCACCACCCGGCTCTGGTCCTCGGAAGGGACCCGCTCCAACCATTTGAACATCTCTCCGTTCAGTTCTTCCGGCTTATATCCCAGCGTCTGCTCGACGCTGCCACACCAGGTAATCGCCCCCCGGGCAAAGTCCTGGTCGTACACCACCTGGCCGGATACGGTGATCAACAGCTCGTAACGTCGCATCCAGTCGCCAGATACGTTTTCGATAGGTTCCCGCTCAACAAGTTGCTTTGTAATCATGATTTTAATTGTCCGGCGAGATTTTTGTTCAACAGCCCGGCGCCCTGCATCCGTGAATGATCAGGGCGCGCTAGCTGGTAAAAACCATGGTACCCTGCCTGGCGTCCCAGCGCAGACCGCGCAGGCCACGCAGGCGTTCCAACCTCTTCTCCAGGTCCTGCGGCGTGACGTACAGCTCGTGAGCCGCGTGCCACTGCCAGGCCTCTACGGAAGGCAAGCTGCCCCACTCCCCCAGTTCGATGCGCTGCATCAGGCGGCGGTCGGTCTGGTCCATGCCCCCCGCGTCCAGGCAGGCGCGCCCCGCCAGATAGGCCTCGATCTCCTCCCAATTGTACCCTGAGCAGCGCAGCAGTGACACCGGCGTTTCGCTCAACGTGCGCAGCACGTCCAGGGCAGGGTTGTCTTGAAAGTGCTCGAAGGCCGGCGTCAACAGGTCGAGCAGTTCGTAACATCCCTGGCGCAGTTCTTCGATGACCGCGTCGCTGACCCCCGAAGTGTCGCTGGCAGCCAGGTTGCCCTCGTTGTTGCTGATCAGGTTGAGCAGCTCGGCCTTCCGCCGCCAGGGCTGCACTTTTCCGACGTGGATCACGCCGTACTGGGCCAGGTCGATCGATTTCAGCGCCATGGCCAGGAACAAGAAGGTCTTGGCCGTGATGGCCGTCGGCGAGAGATCGGCGTCGGGAAAGCGGAATTCCAGGTGAAACGGCAAGATCGAGCCATCCCCGGCGAAGCCCAGGTGTTCCAGGTTTAAAAAGTTCTGGTGCTCCGGGACCACGCGGCTTTGCCGCAGGGCCTGCTGGATCTCAGCCATGCTTTCCAGCCCGGGCGAGTGCCAGATCATTTCCAGGTGGCTGTTGTACTGCCGCCGGCGGCACAGGCTCTGGCGGGTCTCCCCACAACTGGTGAGGAACTTCAACTCCGGGGCGTAGCGCCGGGTTAGATTCCACAGGTTGGCCAGCACGATCTCCGGCACCGGCTCGGCCAGGCCGGGCGCCAGCAGGTGAAAATGCAGCCCGCAGGTCGGTCGGGGCCGCCCGCCGTTGGTTTTCAAGGCCGTGATGATGGCGGCATACTGGCCCTGCAGGGTACGGAAGTAGGGCTGCCGGCCGATGACGCGCACCTCGATACCGCAGTGCTCGGGTCGCACGTCCAGGACGCCGTTGGCGCCCATCCAATCCAGGCAGCCAGACGGCTGTAAGGACTGGGCCACCCCGGCCTCGAAGACCGGGCGCTCGCAGCCCCTGGGGGGGGCTACCTCCAGCTCGGTGCCGATCTTGATCACCCGGTAGAACAAATCCTTCCAATAACCAGCTTCGGCCGGTTGGAGGAAATCTTTACGACGTAAAACGATCGGATCCTTCATAATCGTGCGGGGCAAAGCGTCCTTGGCAGGCCGGCCTTTGCCCCACCCCATGCACGTACTAGAGCAGCTCGAAGGTCACCAGGTAGCTGTGGTTGGCGGAATCGACCACGACGTTGCCGCGCGCCTTGCAGCCCATCCTGGCCAGGGCCGCCAAACCGGCACACAGGAAGGGATGGCTGAACAACTTCTCCACCCCGTGCTCCAGCACCTGGGCAAACTCGGGTGTGCCCACGGCATTTTTGAGCGTCACCCGGATGGTCTTGTCGCTGCCTTCCACGCTGGCCTCGCCGGCAAAGCCGTACTCGTCCACAAAGATACGCCCCAGCTCGACCAGCACGTCTTCGGGTTTCTCGCCGGCGATCTCCAGGCCCAATTGCTTCTCCGCCATTTTAAGGATCTGGGCCCCAATTTGGGGCGAGAGGGATACCGAGGACTCTTCGATGATCTCCCAGATGCCCATGGTCATGCCCATGAAGCCCAATGCCCACATTCGTACGCGGTTATTTATCTTTTCTTGTTCGGTAGCCATGTATATACTTTCCTTCTTCCAGAAATTCGCTCGTTGTCCACCGCGCCCAGGCCCCGGGATTGGGGCGAAGCGGTGGATTCACCCCCAACCCGGCGCACCTCAGGCCGGCTCAGCGCGGGATCGCATCCCAGATCTGGTCGGCGTATTCGTTCATCACCACGCGCACCGTGCCCAACGTGGCTTCGTGGTTAACGGCTAACCCCCAGAAATAGGAACCATCGCCCAGGTTGCGGGTGAGGATGAATACACTGTCGGTGGTCACCAGGTTGTCAATCACCGCCCCCAGTTTAAGCTTCTCGCTGACCTTGCTGGCCAGCTTCATAACCATGGCAAAACGGGCCGAGGCCGCCACCCCGTCCTCTTCGGGGATCACCGAGCTGTTGATGATCGATAGGCCATCCGTCCCGACCACTTCGGTGGTCACAAAGTCTGTCCCCAGTTCGGAACGGACCTGTTGGATGAGTTGTTCGAGTTTGGACATTGCTTGTCTCCCTTACCGGTTGTATGCGTCAATGCGGCATTGCGCCGGCAATCCGTTCGATGTAGATCTTGCTCAACAGGCGCATGTTGCCCAGGCTGCCGATCTTGTGATCGACGACGACTCCCAGGAAGTGCTGTTTGTCGGGCAGGAACCGCATCATGATGTAGGCATTTTCAGTGGTGGTCAGGTTATCCTCGACCACGCCCGTGCCCAGCTTGTTCGACGAAGTGTCTACCAGCTTGAGCAGCAGGGTCAGCTGGGCGCTGATCGTGTCGGCGTTCACTTTGTTGAGCTCGTGGTGAGCGATGTGGATGCCATCCATCCCCACCACGGCGCTGGCGATGTAGCCGGTTACCTCAGCGCTCATCGCCTTTAAAAGATCGTCTATTCTTTGTGTCATTGGGTCGCTCTCCGCTCCAATCGTCAGGTCAGTCTCCGGTACGTCCATTCCCAGGTTGCGTTCATCGAGGCGCCGGGCGCCTTCCAACAGCAGGCCTGACCAGCTACGTGAGATGGTCACCGCCGGCGTCTCGACCCCCGTCTCCAGGGAAAATGTGCCCTCATTCCAATCCAAAACCTGGTATACAGCCTCCTCTCCCGCTTGATTCCCGCTCGTGGCGTGGACCACTTTTCCATCTTTAAAGAAGAAAACCGCCTGCTGGCCGGCGTGCTGAAGCTGGAGCCGGGCCGTCTTACGTTCCTGGCAGTTGTGCTGGATCAGATCGGCAACCGCCATGTCGTGCAAATTCCCTTGCATGCCCATGCTCCTATCCCCAATACTCTGACCAGATGTGAGCGATTCTGGTAATGGCGCTGTTGGTGATGCGCCGGTAGCTCTGCGTCCGGTCCGGCGCCATGACCGCCAGGATGAGGTCGAACCCGTTGACCTGGATAGGGCGGCAGATCAGGCGCTGCCCGCCGGCGTCGTACAGGGTGATCTCGTCTGTCTTTTGCATGCCCAGCTGCCGGCTGGCCTGCACAGCTGTTTTCTGGATGAGCGCCACCACCGCCGACTGGCGGTCGGGATCCAGGCCCTCTTGTTCGGCCGAGGCAATCGGCAGCCCCTGCGCATCGGCCAGGACCGAGATGGAGAAGTGCCCTTCCTGGTTCAGCCTGGATAAGAGTGTGTTCAGCTCAACAGCCCCGGAAGTCGTATGCTTTTTTGCCATTTTTCTCTCTTCGAAGTAAAAGGATGGTCGGACCCTGGAGAGACGAAGCCCCCTGGCTATGCAGGCCGGTGACGTCCCCGCGAACCCCGGGCCAGGTCTTCAAGCGACCTCGCGCTGCACGTAGGCCATCACGCCGCGGGTGATGGCCTTGAGGGTCGTGAATACCCCATCGCCGCACTTGGCCGAGGCGGTGAGGACAGGCAAGCTGTCGGTGTGCAGCAGCATCCTCAAGACGTGGGGCGGAAGCGCCGTGGGCAGGTCCTGTTTGTTGAATTGAACGATCACCGGCACGTCATTCAGCGGCGTGTCGAAGGAAGCCAGGTGCGCGCGCATGTCCTGGAAGGCCTGCACGTTGGCGGTCAGGCGTTCGGCCGCCGAGTCCACCACGAAGACCACCCCATCGGCGCCGCGCAGCACCAGCTTGCGGCTGGCCTCATAATAGGATTGGCCCGGGACGGTGTAGAGCTGGATTTTGGGGGTCAGGCTGCCGATCCTGCCCAGCTCCAGCTGCAAGAAATCGAAAAACAGGGTACGGTCGCCCTGGGTCTTCAGCGAGACCAGGTCGCTGCGCCGCCGGGGATCGATGCGGGCGTGGATCTGTTCCAGGTTGGTGGTTTTTCCGCTCAACGCCGGCCCGTAGTAGACGATCTTGAGGTTGATTTCGCGTGACTGCCAGTTGATGTGCATGGCTCAGTCCGTCCACATGGCGTCCAGCGCATCGCCCACCACGTCCGAGAGCTGTTTCTCCCCCAGGCCCAGGTCCAGGCTGCCCATCTGGTCCGGCGGGGTGGAGATGATCTCCTCCAGCCGGCAGCTGGCCTCACGGATGAGGAAGCGCGCCCAGCCCAGGGGCACTTCCGTGCCCACCTGGGTGAACAACACCAGGTAGTGCCCGGCCTCGGAGATGAAAGTATTGGTCTTCGACCCCTCGCGCAGGATGAGCTGGTAACTTTGATACTGGCCGGTCAGGCGGGCGATTTCCTGGCTGGCCGCCAGGTCCGCCGCCACCAACGAAGCCAGCCCCACCAGCTCGACCCCGCCCCGGTCTCCCTGGGTGGAAATAATCAACCCGCTGACGTCCGTCACCAGGACGAACTGCGCCGGGCAGCGCTGCATCAGGTCGGCCAGGACGCGCTCGATGGCCCGGTCGTGCGCCGGGTAGATGGTGATGCCCACACGAAGCCTTAAACTACCGTTCCAGTTTGAGTCCATGCTTGAATCGCTTCCATTTAAAACAAGATGTTCGCGTCCGAGGCAGAAGGCGGCAGCAGGCCGGCATCCACAGCCTCATCGAAACTGAGCAGGCCTGGCTGGTCGGACGGCAGGGGATACTGCCCGGCCGCCTGTTCGAAATCCGGTCCAGCGGGCGGTTCGCCGCCCGCCGGACTACCGGCCTGGTAGGGCTGGGGGTCGGCCAGCAGTTTCTCCAGGGCCGCGTCGAGCTCCTGGTCCATTTCCCCATTGAACAGCTGCTCCAGGGGCAGGGTATCCACGTGGGCCAGCTTCTCCTGCAGGCGGGCCGCCGTATGGCGGGCGTAATGCCAGACAGACCCCAGGCGGCTGTGGAAGGGGCCGTTCCCGGTAATCACCACCAGCAGCACGTCTCGCCCAACATTCATGGCGTACAGGTTTTCGCTGTGGCTCTCCCGGTAGGCCAGGTTGATCGTGTCGCCGTTGCCGTCCATCACCCGCCCGGCTTCCAGCAAGCTGGCGATTCCCCCGGCAATCAGGGAGCTGATTTGTTCCAGGGGCAGCTGGTCTATGTTGCCGGCCTGGGCGATGAAACGCCCTTCTGCGCTGGTCAAAAAGACGCAGCGCGCCCCTACGTTACTTTGCAGTTGGATGAGCATCTGGTGCACCTGGCGATAGCCCTCATCTGAGAGCACCGGCACGCCCGGCCCACCGCTTTCCGCCAGGGCGCTCCTGACCGTACGGCGGAAGAGGTCGATCTCCAGCGGCTTGGTCAGATAGCGATACACGTGCAGGCGCTGCGCTTCCGCCTCCAGGGCCGCACTGCCATAAGCAGTCATCAGGATCACGCGCGCCTCCGCCTGCAGGGCGCGAATGCTGTGTAGCAGCTCGATCCCGTTTACATCGGGCATGTTGTAGTCGGTAACCACCAGGTCGAAGTGGCCGCTCTCCAGCTGGGCCAGCGCGGCCCGGCTGTCGGACAGGGTCACTACCTCGCAGCCTGCGCCGAGCTTCTTGAGACTGTTTTTCAAAACGGTAAGAATGGCTTCCTCATCGTCGATGATGAGCACTCGTTTCTGACCCATACCGGCTCCTTATCCGGCACAAACTATACCAAAGGCAGGCTGGGCCAACGGTTAGGGAAGGTTAGGATAGGTTGGGGTCAGGAGCAGGGATCAAAAAAGCGCCCTGGCGGGCGCGGGGGTCAGCTGTTCCACATATAGCCTTTGTAGCGCACGGTCTTGATGTAGACCGGCTTGTTGGGGTCTGGTTCGACCTTCTGGCGCAGCTGGTGGATGTGCCACTTGATGATTTCCCGGGCGCCCATGTCGCCGCTGTCGTATCCCAGGGCGCGTGTGACCAGCTGGCGCGGGGGTACCGGCCTGGGCGAGGCTTCCACCAGACAGGCTAACAGATCGAACTCGGTGGTGGTCAGGTCCAGCAGGCGGCCGGCCAGGGTGACGGCGCGATGGTGGTGGTCGATCACCAGGTGGCCCAGGCGGGTGAAACGCTCGCTGCCGCCCATCCCGGCCTCCAGGCGGTCTTCGTCGTCGAACGCTTGCAGCTTCTGGCGCAGCCCCTCGATCTGTTCCAGCAGGTACAGGCGGCGTATGTTCTGTTCGTAACGTTGCAGGCCCTCGCGCACCCGCTGGCGGATGACCTCCGGCGAGGCCGGTTTGAACAGGTAGTCGAAAGCCCCCAGATGCATCGCCTCCACGGCGCTCTCGATGGTGCTGTGCGCCGTGAGGATGATCACCACGGCGTTGCTATCCTGAGCTCGCAGGGTAGACAACACCTGCAAGCCGTCCACCGGCTGCATGTTGAGGTCCAGCATGACCAGCTGGTACTTTGACCGGCGGATCTTCTCCAGGGCTTCAACGCCGCCGGAGGCGGTATCGATCTGGTACCCCTCGCGGCGCAGGGTGCGCTCCAGGACAAAGAGGATATTGGGTTCGTCGTCAACGACCAGAACGTGGGCCGGCTTCATGGCAGCCTTTCCTGGGCAGCCCCTACCGCAGCCCTCAGGCGGCGGGGATGTCTATGCGGATGGTAGTGGTTTCGCCCTGCCGGAGGACGTCTACGATGGCCCGGTGCAGGCGCAAGATCTCGAACGGGGTAGACAGGTCGATCCAGGCCCGGCCGCCGGGGTCGGGTGGCGCGGACAGCCCCAGGTTCAACGGCGCACCGGCGGCCAGTTCGATCCACAGGCCGGCCGCAGCCGGGCCGGCCCGCAGGCCGAGCTCTCCGCCGCCGGTGTCGCCCATGGCGTCTGCCAGGTTCAAAATCAGGCTGATCAAGGCCAATTGGAGCTGGTCGGCCGCGGCGACCACCCTGGGCAGCGGCTCATCCAGGTCCAGGTGCAGCTTGACGCCCTGCTGGTTCACGCCGTCGCGGGTGATGTCTGCCGCCTGGTGCAGCAGGGCAGCTACGTCCACCGGTCCCGGGTCGCTGGCGTGGGGGCGATAGATCTGGCGGATCATGCCGATCAGCTGGATCGAACGGTCCGCCTCCTGCTGGCACAGTTCCAGGTAAGACGCCACGGCCTGGCGGTCTTCCAACTCTTCCATGGCCAGGGTCAAGGCGCCACGGATGGCCTGCATAGGGTTGTTGATCTCGTGCACGATGGCCGAGGTCAGTCGCCCGATGGTCACCAGGCGTTCCTTGCGTACATTTTCTGCGTAGCGGCCTGGCCCGGCCAGGGCCGTCTCCGGCCGGTCGAGTTCACCAGAAACGTGAGTCATGCGATGCAGTTCTCCATGTGCTTGCGGCCCGGACGGGGATCCACCACCTGTACGGGCTGGTTTTTATTGCAAAGTGAAATACGGATAGCGGGCCGGGCGGCCGGCCTCGCGATATTCAGAGGCGCATCCAGGTGTGCAAACCTGGTCGCCAGAACTATCGTAATACAAAAATGGGTGCAAGAAACGCCTTTCACCCACCTTAAGGATTTGTAAGGCGGAGCGGGAGCGAAAGCCAATTCTCACGCTCCCGAGCGGATCAATGGGGGTATGCCGGAAGCGGTGCGGGGAAGCCGGTCCCCATGGCCGGCCGTGTTCGGTCGGGCATACCCCTACGGGGCACTTTGGAAGCCTGACCTGCTAAAAGAAGGGTTTCTGCGGCCTGGGGAAGACCGGCCCGGCGTAGGTTGGCTAGAGCGATCTGGCACAACCCGCTCCTCCGTGGCGGAGGCAGGCAGCCCCGGCGCCCCGGCCGGCCCGCGCCGGGAGCGAAAGCCAACTCTCACGCTCCCGAGCGGATCAATGGGGTATGCCGGAGGTGGTGCGGATGAGCCAGCATCCCGGGCCAGAAGTGTTCGGTCGGGCGCCCCCCTATCGGGGCGTTGTAATGGAAGCCCGACCTGCTGAAAGAGGTGGGGGATTCCTACCCCGGCCGTTCTGTGGCTCGGGATGGTACGGGGAAGCCGGCATCCCGGCCGGCCGTGTTCGGCCGGGCGCGGCAGGCGGCTTGACTTAATAAATAAATTTGATAATATTTATCATTATTCTGAGGAACGGCCGTGATCCGAACGTATCGCACTGCAGTACTTCTC
>JAAZNB010000232.1 GCA_012798515.1 Chloroflexota bacterium | reverse complement strand
CTGCTGATCGTCGCCGGTCGCCCGGGTATGGGCAAGACCGGCTTCATGCTCTCCATCGCCAAGAACGCCGCCCAGAAGCACAAGAAACACGTGGCCATGTTCTCGCTGGAAATGTCCAACGAGCAGCTGGTGCAGCGCCTCATTGCCCAGGAGACGGGCATCGACACGCAGCGCCTGCGCACCGGCAAGCTCAACGAAGACGAGTGGCCGCTGTTCACCCACGCCATCGAGGTACTGGCCGACACCCACATCTTCCTCGACGACACCCCGGCCATCACCCCCTTGCAGCTGCGCACCAAGTGCCGCCGCCTGCACATGGAGTACGAACTGGACCTGGTCATTATCGACTACTTGCAGCTCATGTCCGGCGACACGCGCACCGACAACCGCGTGCAAGAAGTCTCGTTCATCTCGCGCAGCCTCAAAGTGCTGGCCCGCGAGCTCAACGTGCCGGTGCTGGCCGCTGCCCAGTTGTCGCGCGCCGTCGAACAGCGCGCCGACAAGAAACCCCAGCTCTCCGACCTGCGCGAGTCCGGCTCTCTGGAGCAGGACGCCGACATCGTCATGTTCATCAATCGCCCCGACGCCCTGGAAAAGGACAACCCGCGCCAGAACATGGCCGAGATCATCGTGGCCAAACACCGCAACGGCCCCACCCACCCCGGCATCGAGCTGGTCTTCTTGAACAACCTGGCGCGTTTCGACAACGCCGCCACCCCCAACCGGCGCTAGCCTGCCGCGGCAGAGGAGGACAATCGCATGCCAACTTTTGCAGGTTTCCCCGCCGGTAAGGTCCGGCTCGTCCCGGTGCCGGGGCCGCTGTTCACCGACCTGCTACCCACCATCGACCACCTGGAAGAACTCAAAGTGACCCTCTACGCCCTGTGGTTCCTCGACCACCAGGAAGGCGAACGACGCTACATCACCGGCGCCGATTTCCTCGAGGACGAACGTTTCATGGCCGGCTTGCACCACGACCCCGCCCATCGCCAGGACGTGCTGGACGACGCCCTGGAACGCACTGTGCGGCGCAATACGCTGCTGTGCCCCACGGCCGGGCGCCCGCTGGCCGAGCGCATTTACCTGCTCAATTCGCCCCGCGGGCGAGATGCCTACCAGGCCATCCTGCAAGGCGCCTGGGATCCCCACCAGCAGCCCCAGGTCCCGGCCTCTCTATCGGCTGAGCGGCCTAACATCTACCGCCTGTACGAAGAGAACATCGGCGCGCTCACTCCGCTGATCGCCGATGCCCTGCGCCAGGCAGAAGAAGACTATCCCCCGAATTGGATCGAAGATGCCATTCGGATTGCAGTCGAACGCAATGCGCGCAACTGGCGCTACGTCGACCGTGTTTTACAGACCTGGAAGGAGGAAGGACACGATGCCGTGGATCGACGAACCCCTGAAAAAGATCGGCGCCGGTACATCGAAGGAGAATTCGCCGAATTCATCGAGTCCTGAGCCCGCCGGCCGCGGCGGAAATACCCTCGGCGATCCCAACTGCCCGCTGTGCGGCGGGATCGGTTTTATCCGCCAGGACCTGCCTATCGACCACCCCAACTTCGGGCGCATGCAGGTGTGTTCCTGTCGCCAGACCGAGGTCAGCCGCAGCCTGTATGAACATCTCTACCGGGTCAGCAACCTGGACGCCTTCCGCGAGATGACCTTTGATAATTTCAAGCTGCAAGGCCGCATGGGCCTGGGTGACAACCAGGTGGACTCACTGCGCACCGCCCAGAGCCAGGCGGTGCAGTTTGCGCGCTCTTTGCAAGGCTGGTTGGTCTTCACCGGCACCTACGGCTGTGGCAAGACCCACCTGGCGGCCGCCATCGCCAATTCGGCCGTGGCTCTCAACGTGCCCACCCTGTTCCTCACCGTTCCCGACCTGCTGGACTGGCTGCGCTTCTCATACGACAGCACCGAGACTTCCTTCGAGGCCCGCTTCGAAGAGATCCGCAACATCGAGCTGCTGGTGCTGGACGACCTGGGCACCCAGAACGCCACCCCCTGGGCCGAGGAAAAGCTGTACCAGATCATCAACTACCGCTACGTCAACCGCATGCCCCTGGTGGTGACCACCAACGTGGACCTCGACCTGCTGGATGGCCGCATCCGCTCCCGGCTGCAGGACCCCGACCTGGTCTCGCTGGTCAAGATCTCGGCCCCCGATTTCCGCGCCCCCATCAAAGACCAGGTGGAGTCGCAGATCTCCGCCCTCTATTTACACAACGACCACACCTTTGGCAACTTCAGCCTGCGCGAGCCGGAAAAACTGCCCGCTGAAGAGCAGCAGAGCCTGGTCAAGGCTTTCCGCGCTGCCCAGCAGTACGCCGAAGACCCGCACGGCTGGCTGGTGCTGATGGGCACCTACGCCAGCGGCAAGACCCACCTGGCGGCCGCCATCGGCAACTACCGCGCCGCCCACGGCGAAGAGCCCATCCTGGTCTCCGTGCCGGATCTGCTGGATCACCTGCGGGCCACCTTCAGCCCCAGCAGCACGGTCTCTTACGACAACCTCTTCCGCCAGGTGCGCAACTGCTCCCTGCTCATCCTCGACGACCTGGGCACCCAGAGCGCCAAGCCCTGGGCCCTCGAAAAACTGTACCAGATCCTCAACCATCGCTACGACGCCCACCTGCCTACCGTGATCACCACCGCCAGCACGCTGGAGGAGATCGATCCGCGCATCCGCAGCCGGCTGCTCGACAAGCGCGTGTGCGACATCTACCTGATCCGCGCCCCGGCGTATCTCAGCCACACCAACGGCGGCCAGAAGACGCGCCGCACGCCCACCCGCCGTTCCACGGCCAAGTAAGGCGCGTACCCCGGCTGTTCACAGAGTGGCTGGACGCAAATGGGGTTGAGCGTGTTGGCGCCCCCAACGGTTCCCCCTGCTGTGCGGCCGCGGGGATGGAGACGGTTGGGCGAATGCTCCTGGCGGGCAAAGCCATTACCTTGACTTTCTTCTGCCCGCCTCGTACAATGAAAACGCTGCGGGGCCCCACACCCTTGTGTCCCGGGTCCCGCCCTGCATAATCGAATCTACCGTTCAGGTGTCTACTCCCCCGGAAGGGAAGACGTCAAGGCGAAACCGGTGCAAGTCCGGTGCTGTCCCGCAACTGTAAAGAGGATCTGCCTCCAAGCCAGGTCGCCCACCTGAAACGGCGTTCTCAACAACCTCGCAGGAAGGAGGTGGGAACACCGGCGCGCTCCCGTCGTCGATTGTTTTTCATGCTCCCTGTCCGATTGGCAGGGAGTTTTCGTTCCGGCGCCGCTGCTCGCTCAGTCACAGCTCATTTTATCCCCATGTATCCTATTCCCGGCCCGGCCGGGGAACCCGGGCCAGGCTCAGCCCCGCCCGGGCGGCATCCTTCTGAGAATTACACCATCCGCTAGATGGATAACCTGATGAAACCAATTCGCACTCGCTTTACCCTGCTGATCTTGCTCTTGACTTTACTGCTGGCAGCCTGCGCTCCGACCGCTGCCGCCCCGGCCGCCATCCACGTCACCGACGGCCTGGACCGCACGGTGGACCTGGCCGGCCCGGCGCAGAAGATCGTGTCCATTGCCCCTTCCAACACAGAGATCCTGTTTGCCATCGGCGCCGGCGAACAGGTCATTGGCCGTGACGACCTGAGTGATTACCCCGCCGAAGCCACCGGCCTGCCCAGCATCGGCGGCTCGTTGGGAGACATCAACCTGGAAGAGATCACCCACCTGCAGCCCGACCTGGTGCTGGCGGCCGAGATCAACACCCCCGAACAGGTCAAGGCCCTGGAAGACCTGGGCCTGGTGGTCTATTCCCTGTCCAACCCCACCACGCTGGAGGAGCTGTACGCTAACCTGGAGAAGGTCGGCCAGCTAACCGGCCGTGAAAAGGAAGCCGCCGATCTGTCCGCTGCGTTGCAGGCCCGGGTGGCGGCCGTCGACCAGGCCCTGGAGGGCGTGGAAGACCGCCCCCTGGTCTTTTACGAGCTGGATAGCACCGATCCGGCCAAGCCCTGGACCGCCGGGGCGGGCACATTCATCGACCAGCTCATCCAGCGCGCCGGCGGCGAGAACGTCACCGGTGGCCAGACGGACCCCTGGTTCCAGCTCAGCCAGGAACAGCTGATCCTCGATAACCCCGAGGTGATCCTGCTGGGCGACGCCGCCTACGGCGTGACCTACGAGCAGGTCGCCGCCCGCCCGGGGTGGGACGCCATCCAGGCCGTGCAGACCGGCCAGGTCTTCCCCTTCGACGACGACCTGACCAGCCGGCCGGGTCCCCGCCTGGTGGACGGCCTGGTCCAGCTGGCGAAACTCTTCCATCCCGACCTCACCGAAGGGCTTGAGTAGCCCATGCCCGTCAAGCCTTCCGGTCGCCCGTTCTGGATCAGCCTGGCGCTGCTCCTGGCCACCGTTGTACTCAGCGTCGGCGTGGGCAGTGTTTTCATCCCTCCCGGCGACCTGTTGCGCATCCTCGTCTCCGGCCTGGCGGCCCGGCCGCTGCCGGAGGCGATTCCCGCCTCCTTCGTTACCATCCTGATCAGCCTGCGCCTGCCGCGCACCCTGCTGGTGGCCCTCACCGGGGCGGCCCTCTCGGGCAGTGGCGCGGCCTACCAGGGCCTGTTCCGCAACCCCCTGGCCGATCCTTACCTGATCGGGGTCGCCTCGGGCGGCGGGCTGGGCGCCGTGTTGGCCATGACCATCCACTGGCCGTACACCTGGTGGGGCCTGATAGCCATCCCCATCGCTGCCTTTTGCGCGGCCGTGCTGACCGTGGCTCTGGTCTACCAGCTGGCCCGCGTGGGACGCGCCATCCCCACCACCAACCTGATCCTGGCCGGGGTGGCCATCAGCTCTTTCGCCACGGCGGTCACTTCTTTCCTCATGCTGACCTCCACCCGCGAGCTGCACCGCGCCGTGGCCTGGCTGCTGGGCGGGTCGACCTTGAGCGGTTGGGGCCCGGTGCTGGCCATGCTGCCCTACGCATTGATCGGCCTGGCCACCCTGGTCGCCCTGAGCCATCCCTTGAACGTGCTCCAGTTCGGCGACGAACAGGCCCAGCAGCTCGGCTTGCCCGTGCAGCGGGTGCGCTTCCTCATCGTGGCCGCCGCCACCCTGACCACCGCCGCGGCAGTGTCCTTCTCGGGGATCATCGGCTTCGTCGGCCTGATCGTCCCTCACCTCATCCGCCTGCTGTGGGGCGGGGACTATCGCCGCCTGTTGCCCCTGGCCGTCCTCAACGGCGCCACCTTTCTGCTGGTCGCCGACATCCTGGCGCGCATCCTCATGGCGCCACAAGAGATCCCGGTCGGGATCATCACTGCCCTGGGTGGAGCGCCGTTCTTCCTGTGGATCCTGCGCCACTCCCGGCAGCAGTACGCCTGGTGAAGCCTATGCTGGAGATCGAGAACCTGTGTGTGTCTTATGGGGACCATCTGGCCCTGTCCGGCGTCAGCCTGCGCCTGGAAGCCGGGGAAGTCCTGGCCGTCATCGGTCCCAACGGGGCCGGAAAATCTACCCTGGTGCGCGCGCTGAGCGGGGTTCTCCCCGTCCACAACGGCCAGGTGCGTTTCGACGGGCGTGACCTGCTGGCCCAATCTTCTCAGGAACGCGCCCGGGTCATGGCCGTGGTACCCCAGGCCCACCAGCTGCCGCCCGCCTTCACCGCCTGGGACACCGTCCTCCTGGGGCGCACCCCGTATCTAAACTGGTTTGGCCAACTTTCGCCACGTGACGAAGACCTGGCGCGCCGCGCCATGCAGCGCACCAGCACCCTGCACCTGGCCCACCGCCGGGTGGGCGAGCTGTCCGGGGGCGAACAGCAGCGCCTGCTGCTGGCCCGCGCCCTGACCCAGGCCGCCCCGGTGCTGCTGATGGACGAGCCCACCGCCCACCTGGACTTGCAGTACCAGGTGCACATCCTGGATCAGGTGCGCCGCCTGGCCCGCCAGGAAGGCCTTTCCGTGCTGGTGGTGCTGCACGATCTCAACCTGGTGGCCCGTTACGCCGGCCGGGTGGCCTTGCTGGTCGATGGCTGCCTGGCCAAGTGCGGCCCGGTGGATGAGGTGCTGACCGAGTCCGTCCTCAGCCCGGCCTACGGCATCCCCCTCCAGGTGATCCACTCCGGCCAGCACCCCACTCCCATCATCCTCCCCGCCCCCTGATCCTCCCGCCCTACGCCGGGTCGGTCTCCCCCAGGCCGCAGAACCCACCACTCTCCCTCGCCCTGGCGCTCCGCGCCGGGCGTCCGCCGGGGCGCTCCGGCGCCCTTCACGATTGCCATGTGCCTGGGCGTCACGCCCATGGCCGCAGAGGTCGGGCTTCCATTCTTATGCCCGATAGGGTAAAGTGCCCCGAATGGGGTACGCCCGACCGAACACGTCCGGCCCGAGGCGCCAGCTTACCCGCACCGTCTCAGGCATCCCCCAATGATCCGCCCGGAAACGTGAAAAACCACCTCTATTAGCAGGTCGGGCTTCCAAAGTGCCCCGAATGGGGTACGCCCGACCGAACACAGCTGGCCAGGGATGCCGGCTTCCCCGCGCCGTCTCAGGCATCCCCCCAAAGATCCGCTCGGGAACGTGAAAGTTGGCTTTCGCTCCTGGCGCGGGCCGGCCGGGGCACCGGGGTGGCCTGCTTCCACCACAGAGAGTCATGTTTTGCCAGATCGCTCTAGCCAACCTACGCAGGGTCGGTCTCCCCCAGGCCGCAGAACCCCTTCTTTTCGCCGGTCGGGCTTCCATATCATGCCCCGAATGGGGTGCGCCCGACCGGACCCGCCCGACCCAATCGGTGCCCCACGTCCCGGCGGATGTCAAGTATACTTAGGGCATGTCTATCCGAACCATCTTCTTCGACCTCGACGATACCCTGTATCCCGCTGACAGCGGCGTATGGATGGCCATACAGGACCGCATCCACATCTACATGCGCGACAGGCTGCACATCCCTGCCGACCAGATCGTCCCCCTGCGCAAGGAACTCTTCAATACCTACGGCACCACCCTGCGCGGCCTGCAGCACACCCGGGAAATCGACACCCTGGATTACCTGGATTACGTCCACGACATCCCCCTGGCCCAATTCTTCCCGCCCAACCCGGGCCTGCGCACTTACCTGCAAAGCCTGCCCCAGCGCAAGATCATTTTCACCAATTCCGACCGCAACCACGCCCGGCGCGTCTTGAAACACCTGGGGGTCGAAGACTGCTTCGAGCTGCTCATCGACATCCTGGACCTGGACCCGTACTGCAAGCCGCAAGAGGCGGCCTTCCAGATTGCCCTGCGCAAGGCCGGGGAAGACCAGCCCCAACACTGTGCCCTGATCGACGACAACGTCAACAACCTCGCCACGGCGCGCTCCCTGGGGTTCTACACCGTGTGGGTGGGCGCGGGAACGCCGCCCGCGGAATGCAACGGGCAGATTACCTGCATCGCCGAGCTGGCCGGGATCACCGACACCTGGAACGGGTATCACCACAGGAACTGAGTCATGCGCGAATTGAGCCCTACGGCCTGGATTGTGCTGATCTGCCTGGCAGGGTTGGTGATCGTCTTCAACGTGGGCCTGGTGACCGCCCTGCGCCAAAAAGACCGTCCCCGGCGGTCT
>JAAZNB010000231.1 GCA_012798515.1 Chloroflexota bacterium | reverse complement strand
GTGTATGGTTTGCCCGAGCTGCACCGTGAGGAAATGCGCCAGGCCAGCTACATCAGCGGCGTGGGCTGCAACGCCACCGCCTCGATCCTGGCCCTGCTGGTGCTGGTGCGGGGCGATTTCCTGGACACTTCCCGCCCGGTGATCGTCGACATCAAAGTCGGCTCTTCCGAAGGCGGCGCTTCGCCTAACCCCGGTTCGCACCATCCCGAGCGCAGCAACGTGATACGCACCTTCTCGGCTTACGGCCACCGCCACACCGCCGAGGTGATCCAGGAACTGGGCCTGGAGAACGTACACCTGAGCATGACTTCGGTGGACCTGGTGCGCGGCGCCCTGGCGGCCGCTCACGCCTTCGTCAAACCGGGCGTCACCGAGAAGGACCTGTGGCGCGCCTACCGGGCCTGGGCCGAAGCCGAGCCTTTCGTGCGCCTGGTGAAAGATCGCCGCGGCATCTACCGTGTCCCGGAGCCCAAGATCCTGGCCGGCAGTAACTACGCCGACGTAGGCTTCGACCTGGATCCCGAGAGCGGCCACGTGGTCTGCATGGCCGCCATCGATAACCTGATGAAGGGCGCCGCCGGTTCGGCCGTCCAATCCATGAACCTGATGTGTGGGTTCGACGAAGCCGCCGGTCTGGGCTTTGGCGGGCTGCACCCCATTTAGGAGAACGTTATGATTGTCGTCAAAATCGGGGGCGCGCAGGGCGTGGCCATGGACAACGTGTGTCACGACGTGGCCGCCCTGGTCCAGCAAGGCCAGCCGGTGGTCGTGGTACACGGCGGCTCGGCCGAGACCAACGAGATCTCGGAAAAACTGGGCCACCCGCCGCGCTTCGTGACCAACCAGTCCGGCTTTACCAGCCGCTACACCGACCGCACCACGCTGGAGATCTTCGCCATGGTCACCAACGGGCGCATCAACACCCTGGTGGTGGAGCGTTTGCAGCAGGCCGGCGTCAATGCCATCGGCCTGTCCGGCCTGGATGGGCGCCTCATGCTGGCCAGACGCAAAGATGCCATCCGCATCGTGGAGAACGGCCGCCAGCGCATGCTGCGCGACGATTACACCGGCAAGATCGAGACGGTCAACGGCGGGCTGCTGCACATGCTGCTGGACGCCGGCCTGACCCCCGTGGTCTCCCCCCTGGCCATGTCGCCCGACGGCATCGCCCTCAATGTGGACGCCGACCGCGCCGCGGCCATGCTGGCCGGGGCGGTGGCCGCCGAACAGCTGGTCATCCTGACCAACGTGCCCGGCCTGATGCGCAGTTTCCCCGACGAGAGCACGCTCATCACCCACCTGCCGGCCGCCGGCCTGGAACAGGCCCTGTCTTTTGCCGAGGGGCGCATGAAAAAGAAAGTCCTGGGCGCCAGCGAGGCGCTGGGCCTGGGGGTTTCCAAAGTCATCTTCGCCGACGGCCGCGTCGAGCATCCCTTGCAGGATGCCCTGGCCGGGAAAGGTACCACCATCGCTTAAAGGTGGGGAGGAATTTTATGTCATCATCACTCGATCCTGCTGTTGAAACCACCCAGACCTCTGCTTCCATCCAGGAAGTGGAGCTGGCTCATACCGCCGGCACCTACAGCAAACGCCCGGTCGTGATCGTGCGCGGCCAGGGCGCCCGCCTGTGGGACGCCGAGGGCAACGCCTACATCGACTGTGTGGGCGGCCAGGGTACGGCCAACCTGGGCCACGCCAACCCGGCCGTGGTGCAGGCCATCACCGCCCAGGCGCAGACCCTGATCAGCTGCCCTGAAATGTTCTTCAACGACCAGCGTGCCCTGCTGGAACAAAAATTGTGCGCCGCCACGGGCATGGAACGCGTCTTCCTCAGCAATTCTGGCGCCGAGGCCGTCGAGGCGGCCCTCAAATTTGCCCGCCTGCTCACCGGGCGCAGCGAGATCGTCGCCACCATGCGCGGTTTTCACGGGCGCACCTTTGGGGCCCTTTCGGCCACCTGGGAAAAGAAATACCGCGGCCCCTTCGAGCCGCTGGTGCCCGGCTTTCACCACGTGCCCTACAACGACCTGGCGGCCCTGGATGCGGCCGTCACCGACCAGACCGCGGCCGTCATCCTGGAAGTGGTGCAGGGAGAGGGCGGAGTACACCCCGGCAAACCCGAATACCTGCTGGGCGCCCAGGCTCTGTGCCAGGCGCGCGGCGCCCTGTTGATCATCGACGAGGTCCAGACCGGTTTCGGGCGCACCGGCAAACTGTACGCTTTCCAGCACTACGGTTTGCAGCCCGACCTGCTGTGCTCGGCCAAATCCATCGCCGGTGGGGTGCCCATGGGGGCCACCCTGCTGCGCCCCGGGTTGGGCGAGCTGCCTCCCCAGGCCCATGGTTCCACCTTTGGGGGCAACCCCCTGGCCTGTGCGGCTTCGATTGCCGCCCTGGACTACCTGCAAGACCATCATTTGCCCGAGCACGCCGCCGAGCTGGGGGCCTGGTTCAAAGACGCCCTGGAGCACATCCAGTCGCCCCTGGTGCGTGAGGTGCGCGGCCTGGGCCTCATGGTGGGCATGGAGCTGAAACAGAAAGTGACTCCCTACCTGCAAAGCCTCATGGCGGCCGGTGTGATGGCCCTGCCGGCCGGGCTGACCGTGATGCGCTTCCTCCCGCCCCTGGTGATCACCCAGGCCGAGCTGGAGCAGGTCGTGTCTGCCGTATCCGGCGTGCTGTCCTCCCGGCCGGCCAAAGGGGAGGCTTGAGCTTGGACGAAGTCGCTCTGTTGGATGGCCTGCTGCGCCAGTATAGCCCCACCGGCCGGGAATCCGGCGCGGTCAACATGCTGGTGGGCGCCATGAATGCCATGGGCTTCACCGCCGGCGTGGACGCCATCGGCAACGCCGTGGGCAACCGCGGCGCCGGCCCGCGCCACCTGGTGCTGCTGGGCCACATCGATACCGTGACCGGCGACATCCCCGTCCACCAGCAGGACGGCTGCCTGTACGGGCGCGGTTCGGTGGACGCCAAAGGCCCGCTGGCCTGCTTTACCGCCGCCGCGGCGCGGGTGGAGGTCCCCTCCGGCTGGCGCCTGAGCGTGATCGGCGCCGTGGGGGAGGAAGGCGATTCGCGCGGGGCGCGCTACCTGTGCCAGAACATGACCCCGCCGGACATGGTCATCATCGGCGAGCCCAGCGGCTGGGAGCGGGTTACCCTGGGTTACAAAGGTAGCCTGTGGTTCCGTTACCGGGTGGGCGTTTCTCTGGAGCACACCGCTGCCCGCGGCCAGAGCGCCTGTGAGAAAGCCGTGGCCTTCTGGAACCGCCTGGAGGCCGCCTGTGCGGACTGGAACGCCGGGCGGGAGCGTGTTTTCGAACAGCTCACCCCCAGCCTGCGCGAGATGAATTCCGCCTCGGACGGTTTTACCGACACGGCCAGCCTGCACGTCAACCTGCGCCTGCCCACCGGCCTCGACCAGGCCGCGCTGGAGGCCATGGTGCGCGCAGTGATGGAAACCGGCGATTTTCACACCGAAGATTTCATCCCGGCTTACCGGGTAGAGAAAAATCAGCCCCTGGTACGGGCATTCCTGGCTGCCATCCGCAAATCAGGCGGGCAGCCAGGTTTTACGTTAAAAACCGGGACGGCCGACATGAACCTGGCCGGCCCGGCCTGGAACTGCCCGGTGGTGGCCTATGGCCCGGGAGATTCCAACCTGGATCATACTCCCCAGGAGCACATCCTGATCTCGGAGTATCGCGCCGGTATCGACGTGCTGGCGCGCGTCCTGGAAACGATCATGGCGGGGGGATTCTAGCATGATCGCTTTACGTTTCGTTTGCCTGGTCGCTAAGCAGGTCAAGAAGGAGAAGAAGCCGGATGCAAATCGGGTAGGCCGCGTTTAGTCCAGAGTCGAACGACTGAGATTGAGAGAAACGGGCTTACCAGAAGTGGCAGGCCCGTTTTTGTTGTGCAGGGTTCCGGAGGCCCTGTTTGGAGAGCCGTCAACCGTTTTCATTTGAAACCGAAGAGGAGAAGGACACCATGAGTCTAGAGAATTTTTCCATTATCGACTCAACCCTGCGAGAAGGAGAGCAGTTCGTCAACGCTTTCTTCACCACCGAACAGAAAATCCGTATTGCCACCCTGCTGGATGCCTTTGGGGTGGAGTATATCGAGCTGACCACGCCCTGCGCTTCGGCCCAGAGCGAGAAAGACTGCGCCGCCATCGCCCGCCTGGGCCTGCACGCCAAAACCCTCACCCACACCCGCTGCAACATGGAAGACGTGCGCCGGGCGGTCGAGACCGGGGTGCAGGGCGTGGACGTGGTCATCGGCACCTCGTCTTACCTGCGCCAGTTCAGCCACGGCAAGAGCATCGCCGAGATCATCGACTCGGCCCGTGAGGTGATCGGCTATCTCAAACAGTTCGACGTGGAGGTGCGTTT
>JAAZNB010000230.1 GCA_012798515.1 Chloroflexota bacterium | reverse complement strand
GTGGGCGGGCCGGGGTTCATCAAGGCCATTAAAGCCCCGCTGCCGCACATCCGCATGGCGGCCGTCGGCGGTGTGACGGTCGAAAATACGGCCGACTTCATTCGCGCCGGGGTGGAAGTCGTGGGGGTCGGCGGCGAGCTGGTTAACTCCAGGCTGCTGGAGGCCCGGGACTTCGCCGAAATCACCCGCCGCGCCCGCAGTTTCCGCCAGGCCGTCCAGGATGGCCGCGCCTGAAGCGGAGGAACAGCATGATCGAGCGCCACGTGATCTTCCACGTTTACCCGGACAGAATGGCCGATTTCGAACGGCTGTTCCGTGAACACTACCGGCCGGCAATGAGCGCCATGCCCGGCTTCGTCAAAGCAGAATTGCTGCGGGATCAAGCCACTGCTCACGTTTATCAAATGGTCATTCGTTTCGAATCGAGCGAGGATGCGGCCGCCTGGCGCTCTTCCGGCGCCCACCAGGCTCTCAAGCCCACACTCACCGCGTTGTATACAGACAATGAAGTATCCGTTTATGAGGTAATTGCGTGAATAACCATCCACCAGAAAAACAAAATGATAACCGTTACAACATCCGTGTGTTGGACCGCGCCTTCCGCATCCTGTCGCTCCTCTCGGACGGCAAAGCGCGCACCCTGCAAGAGCTGAGCGAAGGGATCGAGCTCAGCACCAGCACCACCTTCCGCCTGCTGTCGACATTATCGTTTTACCGCTACGTACAGCGCAACGAACAAAATGGGCAGTACAGCCTGGGGCTGGCCTGCCTGGAACTCTCGCAGGCCTATTACGAAAGCAACGACCTGCGCCGCGTGGCCCTGCCCGAGCTGGAGACGCTGCGCGACGAGGTCAAAGAGACCGTCCACCTGGCCGTCCTGGACCAGATGGAAGTCGTCTACCTGGAAAAACTGCCCGGCCTGCATGCCATTGGCCTGATGGGCTCGCGGGTCGGTGGGCGGGCTCCGTCCTATTGCACCGGCGTCGGCAAGGTGCTGCTGGCCTACTTGAGGCCCGAGCTGGTGCGGGATTACTACGCTGCCAGAGGCCTGCCCTATTTCACCCCCACCACCATCACGACCCTGGAAGGCCTGGCCGCAGAATTGGACATCATCCGCCGCAAAGGCTACGCCCTGGACCGCGGCGAACATGAGGATGAGGTGCGCTGTGTGGCCACCCCCATCTTCAACCTGCGCGGGGAAGTGACCGCCGCCCTGAGCATTTCCGGCCCGGCCGGGCGCATGGAACCCCTCGATGAGAACTGCGAGATGGTGCAGCAGGCCGTGCAAACGGCCGGCACCATCTCTATGAAACTGGGGTACAACCCCGCCGCCAAGACCAGCATCCGCTGACCAGGTTGCAATCACAAGGTGAAGTGATGAAAAAGATCATCCACAGCCGCACCGTCTCCATCGACTCCCAGGTTTTGCAGGGCTTCAAGGAACTGCTGAACGTCTACAGCCCTTCCTGCGTCGTCGCCGACGCCCAGGAACGCTACGGGGTCATGCGCAGCTACCTGCGCCCGCTGACCACCGACACCCGCTTCGTCGGCCCGGCGCTGACCGTGCGCCTGGAGCCGGGCAACCAGGTGGACTGCCTGGACGCCCTGTCGGTGGCCCAGGCCGGCGACGTCATCGTGGTGGACGCTGCCGGAGAAACCGAAACTTCCATCTGGGGCGGGCTGATGTCCGGCCTGTGCAAGATGAAAGGCGTCGCCGGGGCGGTCATCGATGGCGCCATGCGCGACACCGACGAGACTCGCGACCTGGGTTTCTTCATCTTTGCCAAGGCCATCGTGCCGCGTTCCACCCACACGCCCTACTCCGGGCGGATGGATCCCATCGAAATTAACGTCCCCATCCAATGCGGCGGCATTCCCATCACCCCCGGCGACCTGATTTTGGGCGACGAGATTGGCGTGGTGGTCATCCCGCTCGAACAGGCCGCCGAGACGCTGGCCAGGGCCCGTGAGCAGGCCGACAAGGAAGAACAGACCCGCGCCAGGATCCGCGCAGGCAAGAGTGTGGACGAATTGCTGGCCGAATTTGGCCGTCTTTAAATCGCTTTACCGCGCAGAAGGAGAAGGCAAAATGGCAGGACAGGAACGAGCTCGTATCGAACGGTTACAGTCCAAGATGGCAGCTGCCGGCATCGACGCCCTGGTGTGCAAGCTGCCGGAAAACGTCGTCTACCTGACGGACTACTGGCCGCACCACGGTTTTTCGGTCGCCGTGTTGCCCCGCACCGGCAAACCGGCCCTGTTTGTCCCCGAAGTCGAGCTGGAATACACCCGTTCCGAGTGGGCCGACGTGACCACCTTCGGATGGGGGTTGTTGAAAGATGGCGACCTGTACGAAAACTACCGGCGGCTGATCTCCGGCGAGATCGCTCGCCTGGGACTCGCCGGCGCAGCCATCGGGGTAGAGCTGAGCTTCGAGATCGTCGCCCCCACCTACCGCATGGCCGAGCCCGTGGTCCCTTCTGGCCCGTGGCGCAGCCTGATGGCCGAGCTCTGCGGTGAGGCCCACCTGGTGGACGCCACCGACTTCTTGCAGGGAGCCCGCGCGACCAAGAGCGCCTACGAACTGGAAAAATTACGCACAGCCAACGAAATCGCCGAGATGGGCCTGCGCGCCGCCCTGGGCCAACTGGAGCCGGGCATGAGTGAAGCCCAGGTGGGCGCCCTGGTCGAATACCACATCCGCGCCAACGGACCGGGACACAACGGCGCTCGCCTGGTGCGCGCCGAAGCCGAGGTCGGCGCCGGCCCAGTAGGCAGCACCAAAGGCACCCTGCTGGTACCTTCCAGCGGTTATCAGATCCAATTGGGCGACCTGGTCATGATCGAGCTGGCCACCATGGCGGACGGCTATTTCTCCGACCTCACCTACATGGGCGTGGTGGGCGAGCCTGACCCGAAGCAGAAAGAGATCTACAACTACCTGCTCGAAGCCCAGCAGGCCGCCGCCGGACAGGTGTGCCCCGGCAATGCCTTTGATGCGCCTGACCGGGCCGCCCGCCAGGTACTGCAAAAGGCCGGGCTGGAAGCGTATTTTGTTCACATCACCGGCCACGGTGTCGGTTTACGCTATCACGAGTTTGTCCCCTTCCTGGCGCCCGGTTCGGCCGGGACGTTCGAAGAGGGCATGGTCACCAGTGTAGAACCCGGGGTGTACATTCCAGGGTTTGGCGGGATGCGCATCGAAGATAACGTTGCCGTCGGTCCGGCCGGGCCAATCTTCCTCTCTACTCCCCGCCAACCCTGGTAAGCCGCAACAAGATATCGAACTACTTTAACGCCTGAGGCAATGCGCAGCGGTCATGCCTGCGCCACGTAATTACCCGTAATTTTATCTTACTGGGTGTATTTAATGCGCCCATAGACCGGCTTTTACGCTTTCAGCGCTTTTCTTGAGTTTCAGGCTCCGCCCGGCGGCCAGGGCAATCACCGCCTGCGCCCCACCCGAAGCCTGGGTCCGTAGCCACTTTTTGATCGTTCGCATGGGAGGGTTGCGATGAGATTCCAAAACAAAGTTGTCATTGTTACCGGGGCAGCCAAGGGGATCGGCTGGGGGATCGCCAGTGTCTTCTGTAAAGAAGGCGCCAAAGTGTGCGTGGTGGATTGGGACGCAGCCACCGGCCTGGAGACCGTAGACGCATTTCGCCGGGATGGCGCCGAGGCCATCTTCGTCAAATGCGACGTTTCGAACGAGGAACAGGTCCAGGCCATGATCGACAAAACCGTGCAGACCTTCGGCGGGATCGACATCCTGGTCAACAACGCCGGTATCGGGGTGTACAAGACCATCACCGATGCCAGCAGCGACGACTGGGACCGCTGCCTGGGGGTCAACCTCAAGGGCGTCTTCCTGTGTTCCCGCTACGCCATCCCCCACATGCAGGCCCGGGGAAAGGGAGCCATCGTCAATGTTTCCTCGGTGCATTCGTTCCAGACGGTCAACGGCGCCAGTCCCTATGCCGCTTCGAAAGGCGGCGTGTGGGCCTTGACCCGTTCGATGGCCATCGACTACGGGCCCACCATCCGTGTCAACGCCGTCGCCCCCGGCTGGGTACTGACGCCGCTCATCCAGGGAATTTTCGACAGCTATCCGGACCCCGCCGCCCAGCAGCAGGCGGTGGAACGCCGCCAGGTGATGAAACGCATCGGCCGGCCTGAAGACCTCGGCTACGCGGCTGCGTTTCTGGCCAGCGACGAGGCCAGCTTTATTACCGGGACGCAATTGTTTGTAGACGGCGGGTTGACCGCTCAACTCGAAAGCTGGTAGCAGGTAGCCCTATGGATGGCAACGGTATCAAATACGATATTACCAGTGATCAGATGGATCAATTTAACGATACGGGACCTGTGTTTGTCACCTTTGGCGAGACGCTGATCCGCGACACGCCGGCCGACTCGCAGCGCCTGGAACGCACCGGCATCGTCAACATCTCCCTGGCCGGCAGCGAGTTGACCCTGGCCATGACCCTGGCCCGTTTTGGTGTCCCCAGCGCTTACGTCACCCGCCTGCCGGACAACCCCTACGGTTGGTTGGTGCGCGACACCGCCCGCAGCCAGGGGATCGATACCGATTACATCGTGTGGGCCAACAAAGCCGAACCCATTGGGCGCTTCCTCTACGAACTGGGCCGCACGCCGCGCAAGAGCGTAGGCTGGTACCAACGCATGTACTCGGCCGCCAGCAAGATGGGCCGCGGTATGGTGGACTGGGAAACCGCCCTGGCCGATTGCAAACTGTTCCACACCTCCGGCATCACCTTCGGCCTCGCCAATCACAGCCAGTATCCCCACAACTACCTCCTCGAAGCCTTCGAGGAAGCCATCGAGCAGAAACCGGACGACTGTATGGTGGGGCTGGACTACAACTACCGCGCCACGCTGTGGTCGCCGGAGCAGTGCAAGGCCATCATGACGCCCCTGGTCACCAATCACATCAACGTGTTGATTACCACCATCGAAGACATGGCCGCCCTGTACGGATTTGGCTGCGGCAAATACAGCGCCGAAGAGATCGACAAAGGCGACATCCACGACCTGAGTGACGAGGACATCCAATCCTTCGCCAGCCAGGTGGGCGAATTCTTCAAAGCCAGGATCGTTGCCATTACCATCCGCTACCCGGATACGTTCGAAGAACACCGCTGGGAGACGGCCGCCATGGACGAGCGCGGCAATTTCTTCCGCTCCCCGGCGGTTAAACCCATTGTGCTCCTCGACCGCCTGGGCGGCGGCGACACGTGGAACGGGGGGTTCTATTACGGTCTGCTGACGGCCGGTTTTGAAAGAGAAGGGATCGAAAAAGGCATCCTGGTTGGAGATGCCGCCACCCGCATCAAGCAGACGCTCATGTTTGACCTGCCTATTGTTACGAAAGCCGAAGTACAAGATCTGATCAAAGCAGATGCAGTAGGCGGCGGGAAACGAGTTTCCCGTTGAGCCTGGTTGTCAATCGGACATTCAAACAAAAGGAGTGAGAGATGAAGCGAACGTTTTTCTATCTGGTCAGCCTGATCCTGCTGGCCGCCATGCTGGTCTCGTGTGCCCCCGCCGCTCCCCAAGCGGCTGCGCCGGATGCAGGCCAGGATCAGCCGGCCGCAGCCAGCGCTGCCTATGCCGACGAAGAATATATTTACGTGTCGTGCATGGGCAACCTGGAATTCTTCAACGCCCACAAATACGGTTGGGATTGGGCAGGCCAGGCCCTGGGGGTGAAAGCCACCTACGTTGGCCCGGCCGAATACGACATGAACGCCATGATCGCCGCCTTTGACCAGGCAATCGCCAAGAAACCCAAAGGGATCGCCGTCTTCGGGGTCGAAGCGGTGCTCACGCCCGAGATCAACAAGGCCGTGGACGCCGGCATCCCGGTGGTAACCATCCTGGGCGACCTGCCCGACTCCAAACGGCTGGCCTTCGTGGGCTCCCACCAATATGACCTGGGTTACGTCGGCGGCAAAAAGATCGCCGAAGCGCTGAACGGTGAAGGCAAGATCGCCATCCTCAGCATCCCCGGCTCGCAGATGTTCGATGACCGCGAGGCCGGCTTCCGGACCGCCTTCGCAGAATTCCCCGGCATCGAGGTCGTGCAGGTCGGCGATACCAAGGCCGACACGGTGACCGCCGTCAACGTGGCCAAAGACATCTTGCAGCGGCACCCCGACCTGGCTGCTTTCGTCGGCACGGACTCGACCGGCGGCATCGGCGCGGCCACTGCCGTGGAAGAAGCCGGCAAGGTTGGGCAGGTGAAGACCGTGTCTATGGATCGCAACTCCGACGTTTTAGAGAAGATCCAGAAGGGCACGCTGACCGGCACGGTCGCCCAGGACGACGCTGCCATGGCTTTCTGGGCCCTGCAGGTTCTCTTCAATCACGTTCACAACCAGGCCCCCCTGACCGTGGACAACCAGAAGGCGGGCGCCACCACCGGCCCCACCATGGTGTACATGTCGGCCAACTACATCGATCAGGGCAATCTGCAATACTTCCTGGACGCCAACACGCTGTATCTTCCCGAATAGATCGCTCACCTGCCGGGGAAGCGGATTCCATCCGCTTCCCCGGGCATTCCTGAGGTGGAAAGAAAATGGAAGAAGTACTGAGGGTAGAGAACATTTCGAAAAGCTTTCCAGGTGTGCTGGCGGTCGACAACGTCAGCTTTTCGGCTCGCAAGGGCGAAGTGCTGGCTCTGTTGGGGGAAAATGGGGCCGGGAAGAGCACCCTCATGCAAATTCTGGGCGGGGTCTACCGGCCCGAACGCGGCCAGATCTTCCTGGAGGAGCGCCCGGTGTCTTTTACCTCCCCCGAAGATGCCATGCACGCCGGGGTCAGCATGGTCTTCCAGGAGCTATCGCTGGTAGGCAGTCTCTCGGTGGCCGAAAACATCTTTGCCAACCGCCAGCCGGCCGGCCCGCTGGGGATCATCCGCTGGAACAGCCTGTACCGGCAGACGCAGGAATTCCTGGACCGCTTCGACCTCTCCCTGGACCCCCGACGGCCGGTGAAACACCTCTCCATGGGGCAGCAGCAGATCCTCGAAATCCTGAAAGCCATTTCGACCCATCCCAGGCTGCTCATCCTGGACGAGCCCACTTCGTCGCTGACCGAGGCTGAAACCGCCCACCTGTTCCACAATATCCTCAGACTG
Organism: Chloroflexota bacterium; assembly: GCA_012798515.1. Classification (GTDB taxonomy): domain Bacteria; phylum Chloroflexota; class Anaerolineae; order Anaerolineales; family Anaerolineaceae; genus JAAZNB01. Next base: position 13,188 of record JAAZNB010000230.1, on the reverse strand, counting down.
CGCGCCCAGGGGATGTCGTTTATCTACATCACCCACAAGCTCTCCGAGGTATTCCAGATCGCCGACCGGGTGATGGTCATGCGCGACGGGCAGTTCATCGACCTGCGCCCCGTCGACCAGGTGTGTGAAAACGACCTGATCGCCATGATGGTGGGACGTCAGATCACCAACCTGTATGGCGCGGCCCGGCAAGACGCCGGTGAGGAGTATTTCCGGGTAGCCGGGCTGTCGCGCCGCGGCGCCTTTGAGGATATCTCCTTTTCACTGCACCGGGGCGAGGTATTGGGCTTTGCCGGGCTGGTGGGCGCCGGGCGCACCGAAGTCAGCCGCGCCATCTTTGGCATCGATCCCCGGGACAGCGGGCGCATCTTCTTGAACGGCCGCGAGCTCACCCTCCGCGACCCTCACGCGGCGATCCGGGCCGGGATCGCATACCTGACCGAAGACCGCAAAGGCGAAGGCCTGTTCCTCAACATGTCCATCCAGGATAACCTGGTGGCGCCGTCCCTCGATAAATTCACCCTGCCCGGCGGCGTCCTGTCGTCTGCCCGGATGCACCAGTTCGGGGCAGAGCAGGTAGAGAGATATGCCATCGTCACGTCTTCCACCGGCAAGCAGGTGCTCAAGCTGTCGGGCGGCAACCAGCAAAAGTGCCTGGTCGCCATGTGGATGGGCATCCAACCCCAGGTCATCCTCTTCGACGAGCCTACCCGGGGGGTCGACATCGGCGCCCGCGCCGAGATCTATCACAAGCTGCGTGAGTTCTCTGCCGCCGGCACCGGGGTGGTCATGGTCTCTTCGGACCTACCTGAACTGATCGGTATGTGCGATCGCATCATCGTCATGCACCAGGGTCGCATCACCGGTGAATTGCAGCGGGAAGCCTTCAGCGAAGAGCGCATTCTGGCTTACGCGGCCGGTGTTGGCTGTGAATAAAACCCTGTCCGCCGGCCGCAGCGCTGGCGCTCCGCCACGCCCGGACGCCTTTTCCAATCCGGCGTCCATCTGCCTCTCCGGAGGCCATCCCAATGAGGTGCTGCATGGTTAATCGAGGATCCCTGGTGCTCAAGTCGGTACGCACGCTCTCCACATTCCGTGAATTCTCCCTGGTCATCGTCCTGGTCCTGGTCAGCATTGGCATGTCGATTGCCTCGCCGGTGTTCATGACCAAGGAAAACGTCGAGGCCATCCTTTTGGCCCTCTCGGTCGAAGCCACCATCGCTGTGGGCATGGTGATCTTGCTCATTTCCGGCGGCCTGGACCTCTCGGTTGGTTCGACGCTGGCCCTGACCGGCGTGGTCACGGGTCTGTTATTGACCAGCAGCGGGTCGATCCCGTTTTCGATCCTGGGCGGCATGCTGGCCGCCCTGGCGGTGGGCCTGTGCAACGGCCTGCTGGTCGCCCGGCTGAAGATCAATCCCTTTATCACCACCCTGGGAATGAACATGGCCGTGCGCGGCCTGCTGCTGGTGTTGGCCCAGGGGCGCGCCGTGCTCAACCTGCCCCCGGGATTCACCGTCATCGGGCAGGGCCGCCTGCTGGGCATCCAGTACCCCATCTACATCATGTTCTTCCTGGTCATCGCCGGAGACATCCTGGTGCGCAACACGCGCTTCTTCCGCCAGAACTATTACCTGGGCGGGAACGAGAAGGCGGCCCGCCTGTCCGGGATCAATGTGGACCTGGTGAAAATTTGCGATTACTGCCTGGTCGCCCTGCTGGCCGGGGTGGCCGGCCTGCTGATCACGGCGCGCTTTGGCTCGGCCTCCGTGACAGTAGGCAGCGGCATCGAGCTCAGGGTCATCACCGCCGCCATCATCGGGGGCGCCAGCCTGAACGGCGGGGAAGGCTCCGTCTTCGGCGCTTTTCTGGGCGCCCTCTTCATGGGCGTGTTGGCCAACGCCCTCAATTTACTGGGGGTAGACGTCTACTGGCAAAACCTGGTGACCGGCCTGATCCTCATCACCGCCGTCGTCATCGATGTGGTCAACGAAAAACGCAAGAACCGCCAGAAATAAACCCATGGCCCCGGCCGGTGGGCTGCGAAAGGAGGGGCCCGGAACCAAATAGAAACCCGCCTCCCATCGAAAGCAGAAATTCCATCTGGTTGAACTGTCAGAACTTCGCATCCGAAAGAGAGGAGAGTTCAGAAATGAAACGCTTGATTACCATTGTGTGTGCTGCCCTGTTCTTGTTGGCAGCCTGCCAGCCAGCGGCGCCGGCCACACCGGCCGCTCCCGCCAGTGAAGCTGCCCCCGCCGAACCCACCAGCGCCCCGGCTGCCACCCAGGAAAGCGCCCCCACAGAACCCCCGGCGGAAGCCGCCGCCCCGGAGACCAGCGCAGCCTATGTTCCACCCGAAGGCGCCCTGGAACCGGTGGCCCTGGCCGAAGGCGCACAGGCTGCCTGTTCCGCCCTGGCCTACCAACCCGGCGCTACCCCCAGGATCGCTTACATGCCGCCCGCCACGGAGTTCAATTATTACATGGCCATCGGGGAAGGGATTAAAGCGCTGGCCGCTGACGGCAGCGCCGAGACGTTCATGCTGGCCCCCCAAAGCGGCTCAGACATCGCCGGGCAAATGAAAATGCTCCAGGACGTGATGACCCAGGGCGTGGACGCCATCATTTTCTCCACCCACGACGAACAGGCCGCCGCCCCGCTGATCAAACAGGCTATCGACCAGGGCATTGCCGTCATCATCGTCAACTCCGACATCGCCGACTTTCCCACCCCGGTCAACGCCGTGGTAGGCTACAGCCAGCGCAAAGGCACCCTTGCCCTGGGCGAATACATTGTCGATATGGTCGGGGGAGAAGCCAACGTGGGTGTATTGGAAGGCCAACCGGGTTATCACTCCACCGAGCGCATCGGTGGTTTCCTGGACGCCTTCGCCGCCCAGCCCGATATGAAAATCATCACCTCGCTGCCGACCGCTTGGAATGTGGAGACCGGCAACAAGGCGATGATGGACATGATCCAGGCTCATCCGGAGATCAACCTGGTCGTAGCCGCCAATGATTATATCGCAATTGGCGCCTCCAAGGCAGCCGAAGCCCTCAATCGCCAGGACATTCTCATTTTCGGCAACGATGGTGACACCACTGGCCTCGAAGACATCGCCGCCGGCCGCTGGACGGCCACCGTCAACACCACGCCCTTCGTCATGGGCAAGATCGCCTTACAGGTCACCCTGGACTGCTTGAACGGCAGCTATCCCGGCGGCTGGACGGAGACCCCCGTGGTCATCGTCGACCAGGATAATGCCAACAGCTTCCTGTGCAAACCCGAAAATCTTTATCCCCAGCCTTCGCAAACGTACACCTGCGAGTAACAGCTGCAATTGGCTCCAGCCGGGCATGCTCCGGCTGGAGCTCCCGTTACAGGTTTGGAGGTAGCCTGCATGGATAACTACAAAACGCCGCTGTGGGAATTGAAGGACATTTCGAAGGCTTTCCCGGGCGTCCAGGCGTTGGACCACGTGTCTTTTGCACTGTATCCAGGCCAAGTACACGCCCTGCTGGGGGAGAACGGCAGCGGTAAATCGACCCTGGCCAAGTGCCTGTCCGGGGTGCACCCGCCAGATGGCGGCCAAATGCTCTACCAGGGACAGGCCGTGACTTTCGCCGACCCGGTACAGGCCAGGGCCGGTGGGGTGGCTACCATCTACCAGGAGTTTTCGCTCATCCCTTCCCTGTCGGTGGCCGAGAACATCTTCCTGGGGCGCTACCCGCGCCGCCCGTGGAGTGGGGCAGTCGATTGGGACAGCATGCGCCAGCACGCCACTACCGTGCTGGACCAGCTGGCGCTCAAGATCGACCCCGACGTAGCCATTCACACCCTGTCGGTCGCCGAACAGCAGCTGGTCGAGATTGCCAAGGCCATCTCCATGCAGTCCTCCCTGCTGATCATGGACGAACCCACGGCCGCCCTCGGGCTGGTGGAGACCGCCCGGCTGATGGAAGTGATTCGCAGCCTGACCTCGCGCGATAAGGCCATCATCTACATCTCCCATCGCCTGGACGAAGTCTTCCAGATCGCCGACCGGGTCACCATCCTGAAAGATGGCAAGAAGGTCATCACCTCGCCTGTGTCTGACTTGAACATGGGCGACGTGGTACGTTACATGATCGGCTTTGAAATCGATCAGCATTACCCCAAAGAACGCCACGCCCGGCCGGAAAACCGCCTGGAAATCGAGGGCATCCGCACCGAAAACGGTGTGCACGACGCCAGTTTTTCGATCCGGGCCGGCGAAGTGTTTGGACTGGGCGGCATGCTGGGCTCCGGGCGGACCGAGATCGCCCAGGCCATTTTCGGGCTGGACGAGACCCGTCGGGGCAAGCTCAGGCTCGACGGGCAGGAAGTCAGGTTCGCCTCGCCGGCCGACGCCATCCGGGCCGGGATCGGCATGATCCCTGAAAACCGCAAAGTAGACGGCTGTTTCTTCAACTTTGAAGCGCCCAAGAACATCACCATCTCACGCCTCAGGGACCTGCTGCACGGCGGGCTGCTCAACCTGCGCAAGGAAAACAAGGTGGGTTGGGAATACATCCGCAAATTGAACATCCATCCCACGGCCATGGAGAAATCGGTCCAGTTCCTCTCGGGCGGCAACCAGCAGAAGGTCATCATTGCCCGCTGGCTGTTCTCACAGGCCCGGGTGCTGATCCTGGACGAACCCACCCAGGGCATCGACATCGGCGCCAAACTGGAGATCTACAAGGTCATCAACGAGCTAACCGCCCGCGGCATCAGCATCCTCTTGATCACTTCCGATTTTCCCGAGCTGCTGGCCATGAGCGACCGCGTGGCCGTCATCCGGGATGGGCACGTGCTCTACGTGGCCGAGAGTGAGCGGCTTACTGAGTTCCAGCTGACCGGCATGGCTTCTGGCGTGGGCCTGAGCGAGCAGATCGAGGCCTGGATGCAGCTGCGCAAGCGGGCCTATCCCTACCTGTTGGCCCTCCACCGGCACACCGGGGCCGGCGTGCATCTGTCCGTACTGGACCGCCAGGAAATGCAGTTATTTTATCTAGAAAAAATCGGGGGGAGCGGCGTCCCGGGCTCGATCGACCAATCCACTGCCACGGGCCCGTTGCACTGCACGGCGGCAGGCAAGGTCTTGCTGGCCGGGGAAGCCGGCGGGGCAAGCCTGGCCTGGATCCAGGGCGACGACCTGCCCAGGTTCACTTCCCATACCATCACCGACCCCATGCAGCTGGACGCCGCGCTGGAGCAGGTACGCCGTCAGGGCTTCGGCCTGGACGTGGAGGAACAGCTGGACGGCGAAGCTTCGCTGGCCGTGCCGCTGGTAAACGCCGGCGGTGAAGTCATCGCCGCCATCGGCCTGACGCTTCCCGCAGCCCAGCTGCCGCCAGACCCGGCCCACAGCCCGCTCTACACAGAGCTCCACGACACAGCCGGCGCCCTCCAACCTGAGCTGGAAGAAGACCGCCGCGCCGGGGCGACCGGGCAACAAGGAGAGAGTATATGAAAACCATTTCGAAGTTCATCCGCTCCACCGTTGCGGGTCCCCTGGCCGCTCTGATCCTGGTCGTCCTGGTGGTGAGCCTGGCCTCCGACCGCTTTCTGCAGGTCAAGAACCTGAGCAACGTCTCGCTCCAGGTCGCCACCGTGGCCGTGGTCTCCATTGGGGCCACCCTGGTCATTTTGACCGGCGGCATCGACCTGTCCCCCGGCTCGAACGTGGCCCTGACCACCTGTGCCCTGGCCATCCTGGTCAAGAACATGGGCATCCCACTGCCGGTGGGCATCATCCTGGTGCTGCTCCTGGGGCTGGTATTGGGCGGCGTCAATGGATTCTTGAGTACCTACGGCAAGATTCCTTCCTTCATCGTCACCCTGGCCACCATGAGCATCTACCGCGGCCTGGCCTTTCTCATCACCAACGGTACGCCTATCTTCTCCCTCTCCCCCGACCTGGAGCCCATCTTCTACGGGCAGTTGCTGGGCATCCCACTGCCCTTCTATTACGTCATCACCCTGTACGCCCTGGGAGCGATTTTCCTGCGTTACACCATCCTGGGCCGGGCCATCTACGCCCTGGGAGGCAACGAATCGGCCGCCCGCCTGTCGGGCATCCGCGTCAACCAGACGCGCATGCTGGCTTTCGTCATCTCCGGCCTGACCGCCTCCATCGGCGGCGTCTTGCTGGCTGCCTGGCTGAACTCCGGCTCACCCAACTATGGTTCGGAGCTGGGCCTGCAATCCATTGCCGCGGCGGTGATCGGCGGCGCCAGCCTGGCCGGCGGTTACGGCAGTATGGTCGCCACCCTCATCGGCGCCCTGACCGTCGCCGTGGTCCAGAATGGCCTGAATCTCAAAGCCGTGCCCGCCTCCTGGCAGGAGATCACCCTGGGCAGCGTCATCGTCCTGGCCGTGGGCCTGGACATGTGGCGGGCCAGCCTGGGCAAGGGCGCCGGGCGCCTGTATAAAGCCCTGAGCGGCAGCCGCACCTCCTGAGTGCGCCGGTTCCCCGGGCCACCTGAATACGATCCCCCGCCGGCCGGCGGGGGATGAGGAGCAAACCATGTATACCCATTCCAGAAAAGAAGGCTGCCGGGCCAGCCTGGATTACACCTACAAAGGCCTGCGCGTGGCGTTCCTGGAGAACGACCTCCTGAGGGTGGGCATTCTCCTGGACAAAGGCGCAGACGTATTCGAATTCACCTACAAACCGCGCGATCTGGACTTCCTGTGGCAATCGCCGATCCCCATGCAAAAGCCCTTCGTCGCTACCAGCGCCCTGCCGGAAGGCGCATTCCACGATTATTATTACGGCGGTTGGCAGGAAGTGCTGCCCTCTGCCGGCTGGGCCTCCGAGCCCTACCTGGGCACGTTCCAGGGGCTGCACGGCGAGGTCTCCCTGCTGCCCTTCGAGGCAAGCCTGGTGGAAGACGACCCGCAGCGCGTCTCGTTGCGCACCCGGGTGCGCATGTACCGCTCGCCGCTGGCCCTGGAACGCACCCTGACCCTGGAACGCGGCAAAGCGGCGCTGCTGGTGCACGAAAAGCTGGTCAACGAATCCAGCGGCGAGTTTGCCATCATGTGGGGACACCACCCCGCCCTGGGTGCGCCTTTCCTGGACGAGACCTGTGTGGTGCGCGCCCCGGCCGGCAAGGTCGAGGTGCACCCCTTCCACCCTAACGGGCTGTGGCAGCCCGGCGGGGACTACGATTTTCCCAACGTGCCCAACCGTCACACTGGAGCGCTGGAAGACATCACCCGCGTGCGCTCCAGGGAGACCAAATCGGTGGACGTGGTGTTCTTCAAAGAACTGCAAGAGGGCTGGTATACGGTGACCAACACCGGGAAAGGCGTCGGCTTTGGCATGGCCTGGGACGCCAGCCTGTTCCGCTACCTGTGGATGTGGCAGGTCTACGGCGGGCACGACGATTACCCCTGGTATGGACGCACCTACAACATTGCCCTGGAGCCTTTCACCAGCTACCCACCGGCCGGGATCCACAACGCCATCCGCAACGGCTCCGCCCTGGTGCTCCAGCCCGGCCAGGTTATCGAGACCGACCTGGCCGCCGTGGCCTTCGAGCAGGACGGCATCTCCCGGGTCCGGCGGGACGGAATGCTGGAAACCTGAATCCGCCCCCTACCAACGCCGTTTCCTGCCCTCCCCCTCCAGGCGCCCTTTCTCGAATGACATTATAATTATGGGCAGAAAGGGCTCAAACGTGACCGATCAACGATTGCAAAAAATGGCTCATGTACTGGTAGATTACTCGGTAGACATCCAACCGGGCGAAAAAGTGATGATCGAATCGACCACCGCCGCCGAAGCGCTGGTGCGCGAGGTATACCGGCGGGTGTTGGAACGTGGCGGTCATCCGCACCTGCTGCTCAGCCTGCCGGACCAGGACGAGGTCTTTTACGCCGCCGCGCAGGCCGAGCAGCTCGACCTGCCGCCCATCTTCCATCGCCAGGCTGCCGAACAGTTCGACGCCCGTATCCGCATCTACGCCGAGACCAATACCCGGGCGCTGTCCCACGTCGACCCCGCCCAACAGGCGCGCCGCCAGAAAGCCCTGGCCGTGGTCCAAAACACCGCCATGCAGCGGGCGGCCGAGGGAACCTTCAAGTGGATCAGCACCCAGTGCCCCACCCAGGCCTACGCCATCGAAGCCGAGATGGGCTGGCACGAGTACCAGGATTTCCTTTTCCGCGCCAATCACTGCGACGAATCTACCCCCGACCCCGTGGCCTACTGGCAACACATCCGTGAAGAGCAGGAACGCTTCATCCACAAATTTGCCGGCCGGCAGAAAGTCACCCTCAAAGGGCCCAACGTCGACCTGTCACTCTCCATCACCGGCCGCACGTTCTTGAATTCCTGCGGCATCCACAACCTGCCCGACGGTGAGATCTACACCGGCCCGGTGGAGGATTCTGTCCAGGGATGGGTGCGCTTCACTTACCCGGCCGTGTACAATGGGCGTATGGTAGAAGGGGTGGAGCTGTATTTCGAAAACGGCCGGGTAGTCAAAGCCACGGCGCAGAAATACGCCGCGTTCTTGCAGCAAATGCTGGATACAGACGCCGGCGCCCGCTACCTGGGTGAATTTGCCATCGGCACCAATTTCGAGATCGACCGTTTCACCCGCAACATCTTGTTCGACGAGAAGATCGGCGGTTCCTTCCACATGGCGTTGGGCGCCAGTTATCCTGAGACCGGCGGGCGAAACACCAGCGCTATCCACTGGGACATGATCTGCGACATGCGCCAGGACGCCGAAATACGCGTGGACGGTGAATTGGTATATCAAAATGGCGGATTTTTAATGTAAAATTAGAACAGTTTCCAATGCAAATCTTTTCGCGCCAGCTTGAATCACCATTCGTAACTGCTCATCGGGTGAAGAGTCTTCTTTCACCTCGGCCCGAGTAGTTACCATCGTTCCTGGTTTGCGTCACAACCAGGCTTTCGCCTGCCACGACAGACACAGGAACCGCTTTATAGGATACCTTCGATTTAAATTTCTCAGGAGACCAGATATGTACGAAAAAAGCATCGAATTGTTAAACAAAGGCGTTGCGGACGAAATGACCGCCGTCCACCAGTACATGTATTTCCACTTTCACCTGGACGACCAGGGATACGATCTGCTGGCCGGTATGTTTAAGCGAACCGCCATCCAGGAAATGGGGCACATCGAAAAACTGGCCGAGCGCATCCTGTTCCTCAAAGGCGCCGTGCTCATGAAAGAATCTGAAGACGTCAAGCCCATTCACGACGTCAAAGGCATGCTGGAACTGGCCCGCTCCATGGAAGAGCAGAGCGCCCGGGATTACAATCACTGGGCGCAGGAGTGCGCCGCCAACGCCGACTCGATCTCCAAGAAAATCTTCGAGGAGCTGGTTGGCGACGAAGAGCGGCACTTCGACCAGTTCGACGTCGAGCTGGACAAGGTCGAGAAGTTCGGCGACCGCTACCTGGCGCTGCAGTCCATCGAGCGCAGCAAGTCCCTGGCTGCCGGCATGCCGGCCGAAGAGTAAGCCATCTGCCCCGCTTTTCCGGCATTCCAGGCCGCACGCGCGGCAATGCTGCCGGTGCTCGGCTGAAAAAAAGAGAAGGACCCGTCCCGGTAAATTTACCGGGACGTTTTTTAATCATCCCCGTTCAGGATTAATTTTTTGTGGGTTACTGCTGCGAGTCTGCCCCGCCCTCGACGTAGACCGGCAGGCAGATGCGGATGCTGGTCCCCTGGCCGGGGCTCGATTCCGCTTCCACCCGGCCGCCGTGGGCCTCGACCAGAGAGCGCACGATGGCCAGGCCCAACCCGGAACTGCCTTCGTCGTGGCGATTCTTGTCGGCCCGGTAAAAACGGTCGAAGATAAACGTCAGGTCTTCAGGCGCGATCCCCTCACCCGTATCGCTGACGCTCAACACCAGCTGGTCTGCCTGGCGCTCGCCGGAAAGGACAATCTCACCCCCAGAGGGCGTGTGACGCAGCGCGTTGGTGATCAGGTTTCCCAGCACCTGCACCATACGCCCTTCGTCCACGTAGATGCGTGGCAAGTCGTCCGGCACGGTGACGCGCAGGTTAATGTGGTGCTGCTGGGCCTGGTGCTGGTAACGAGCAGCAGCCTGTTCCAGCATGGCCTTGGGCGGCAGGGGTTGTTTGTAGAGGGGCAGCTCTCCGGCGTCGGTCTGGGAAAGCGTACGCAGGTCGTCTACCAGGCGCTGTAAATGTTCAATGTCATCGTAGATCATTTCCATGCGGGCAGGGGTAACCTCCAACACACCATCTTTGAATGCTTCGATATACCCGGCAATCACAGTCAGCGGCGTACGCAGCTCGTGAGCGATGTCCGCCGTCATCTGGCGGCGCAGCCGGTTGGCCTGCGAGACTTGCTGGCTCATACGATTGAAAGCCTGCGCCAGCTGGCCGATTTCATCTTTGGACGAGACCTGTACTTCTTGCTCCAGCGCGCCGCCGGACATGCGCTGCACGGCCTGGGTAAGCGCCCGCAGGGGATGGGTCAGCCGCCGCGCCAGCACCAGGCCTACCACCAGCGCCACCAGGATAGACCCCAGCGCGGCCAGCAAGATCGCCTGGCTGGTGCGCATCAGGTAGCTGCGCTCTTCGGGCGTCAGGTCGAAGCGCGCCGGTGGAGAGAGGATCGTACCCACCACTTCTCCATCCACCTCGACCGGCTCCCCCTGGGCCAGCACCTCCGGCGGGACCCGTTGGCCGAGGGAAAACACGGGCATCAGGGGGATGATGACGTTGCCTGCCTGGTCGGCAACGCCAAAAGCCTGGCGCCGGTTCTGCGACGAGAAGGGCGGATCGCCCTCCGGAGACGGGTGGGGCTCGCTTTTGGTGTATACCGAACGCAGATACCCGGACAGGCCATCCCAGCTGTTGTTATCGTCATAATAGGTGACCAGGTCTTCCTTGAGCGCGTTACGGCTCTGCTCCATGAGCAGCTCGTCGAACCGCCCCGGGCTATCCAGGCGGATAAAGATCGCCAGTAGCCCCACGGCAGTCACGGTGACCAGCAGAAAGGCCAGGGTCAGGGTGCCGGTAAGCGAGCGTCTCATGACTCTTCGGTCAACCCCCGGAAACGATAGCCTACACCGAAGACCGTCTCGATGTATTCCGGGTGGTCAGGATCAGACTCGATTTTGGTACGCAGGTTGCGGATGTGCACATTGAGGGTTCGGTCCAGCCCGGCAAAACCGTTCTGCGACAGGCGGTCGATGATCTGCTCACGCGTGAAGACCCGCCCGCTGGATGACATCAACATCAACAGCAGGTCGAATTCCATGGGCGTGAGGTGGACGGGTTCATCAGCAATCTTGACGCTGTGCGTCGACTCGTCCAGCAGGATGTGCCCGGCGCGCAGCACTCGCGCCGGCTGGGAAGTCCCATCGATACGGCGTAAGACGGCGCGGATGCGCGACACCAGCTCGCGCATGCGGAAAGGCTTGACCACGTAGTCATCGGCGCCCAGTTCCAGCCCCAACACGGCGTCGGTCTCTTCCTCGCGGGCCGTGATGATGATCACCGGTGTGTTCTTTTCCCGCCGGTACTGGCGCAAGAACTCATAGCCATCCATTTCAGGCATCATCAGATCCAGCAGGATAATGTCCGGCAGTTCGTGCCGGGCCGTGTAGATGGCCTCACGCCCGTTGGCCGCGCCGACCACGCGAAATCCCTGCTCGCGCAGGTACTCTTGCAGTAAGGTGCGTACGCTAGATTTATCATCGACAACCAGGATTGTTTTCATCAAACACTATCTTACTAGAAGTTTATTTAGATTTGGTTCAGGGTGGTGCATAAAGCTCAAATTTACTCCATCTAAACCAAATTTAAACATCCATCCCCTACAATACGGGATATCTGGCAGGCCCGGAGCCAGGCATGGATGTACAGCCCGGCCGGGTTATGGGGAGCAAACGGCCGGCTTTACAGTTTTTATGCCACACTCGCACCCCATCTCAATCATTATGGAAGAAAGACCGCCCGGGCACAAGCCGGGAAATCTAACCAGGTATCTTGGAGAGGCAGCAACGTATGAATGCAATCCCTTTTAGTGGTAACGACCAGGCAGACCAGCCCACTGCCTGGCTCACCAGAAAGATAGCCCCGGGGATTACCCCGGCAGTTATCCTCCTGGCGTTGATCATTTTATTGTCCGCCGGGCTGCACCTGGCCAACCTGGACGCCATCGGCGAAGCCAATACGTATTACACGGCCGCCGTGAAAAGCATGCTCCAGTCCTGGCACAACTTCTTTTTCGTGGCCGCCGAACCGGGTGGATCGGTCACCGTAGACAAGCCGCCCCTGGGACTGTGGATCGAGGCCGCCTTCGCTCTGGTGCTGGGCGTCAACGGCCTGGCCGTATCCCTGCCCAATATCCTGGCCGGGATTTTGAGCGTAGCGCTGATGTACTACCTGGTCAAGAAACACCTGGGACCGGCCGCGGGGCTGGCCGCCGCCCTGGTGATGGCAGTCACGCCGGTGGTCTATGCTGCCGACCGTAACAATACCATGGACGGCATGCTCAACCTGGCCCTGCTGCTGGCCGCCTGGGCCTTCCTGCGCGCCACCGAGACGGGTAAACTGCGTTTCCTGCTGTTGGGAGCTTTCATCGTCGGATTGGGGTTCAATATCAAGATGTTGCAGGCCTTTTTGCCCCTGCCGGCCTTGTATGCCCTGTATTTCTTCGGGGGGAGCGCCCCCTGGGGACGTAAAATCGTGCACCTGCTGGCGGCGACCCTCGTGCTGGCGCCGGTCTCCCTCTCCTGGGCGTTGGTCGTCGACAGCATCCCTGCCGACCAGCGCCCCTACATTGGCAGCAGCACGGATAATACCGTCATGGAACTGATCGTTGGCCACAACGGCTTGAACCGCCTGACCGGTGACCCCCGTCCCGGGGGCGAGGCACAGACCGGGCCGGCAGCCTTGGATGGCAGCGCCCAACAGCCGCCAGATGGCTTTCCCGGCCGCACTCAAGACGGCCGCGGGCCGGCATTTCAAGATGCACCGGAGGGATTTAGCCGGCCCGCCGGCGATGGAGGTTTCAACGGCGGCGCCAATCCAGGCGGCGGTATGGGCATGACCTCCGGCGAGACCGGGCAGGCCGGGTGGCTGCGTTTCTTCCAGGCGCCGCTGGCCAAAGAAATGAGCTGGCTACTGCCCCTGG
>JAAZNB010000229.1 GCA_012798515.1 Chloroflexota bacterium | reverse complement strand
GTGCGGGTGGCCGACAGCGGACCGGGCATCCCCGGGGCCGAGAAAGAGCGCATCTTTGAGCGCTTCTACCAGGCCGGCCGGGCGCACTCCGCAGACGGGCATCCCGGGCTGGGCCTGGGCCTGGCCATCACGCGCCAGATCATCGCCGCCCACGGCGGCGCCATCCAGGTGGCCGACCATCCCCCCCAGGGGGCAGTATTTATCGTCACCCTGCCGGTGGCGCGGGAGTAGTGAGGGAAATTTATTCTATTGATTTCAGGGCAGCTTGGATTTGTTCTTCCAGAGAGGGTAAATCTTTCTCGACGCTTCTCATAAGGGGACAGCCTCATGCAATACTTGCTCACGAATCCTGGCGCGCAGCCCATTTTCGGTCACCACATCGATCTCTACCCCTAACAATTCTTGTAGATCGATTAACAAACCACCCAAATCCATCAAACTCCGTCCGGGTTCCAGCTTTACGATGAGATCGATGTCACTGGTCTCATCCGCCGTCCCGCGGGCTACCGATCCAAAAACGCGCACATTATATGCCCCATATTGGGCGGCGATTTTTAGAATCTGGCCCCGTTTTTGTCTGAGCAAGGTAAGATGATTCATGAACTTCGCCCTTGAAAAGATTGTACATCAAATTTTGAAACGGGTGCGGCCTGAAAGGGATCAGTGGGGGAAGACAGGTTACCGGTTCGACCCACGCGTCCATGTCCATGTTCGACCGTAATCCTGGCAGGGGTGGGTCTGAGCCCCGCCCTCTCTATAGCACAGACACCACCTGCCCCACGGCTACCTTTCCCCATCCATGTGGGCCAGGGCGTGGTTGACGTCGCGCAGGGCGGCGTAGAGGGGCTGGTAGGCGCGGGCGTACAGCTCGGCATACCAGGCCGACCGGGCGGGATCAGGCTGGATCGTGCGGCAGGGATAGCGCAGCGAGGCCACCGCCTCGGCCGGGGTGGCAAACACCCCGGCCCCCAGGCCGGCCAGCAGCGCCGCCCCACAGGCCGAAGCCTCGGGAATGGACGGCAGCAGCACGGGCATGCCCAGCACATCAGCCTTCAACTGCACCAGCAGCTCAAAACGCGTGGTGCCGCCCAGCAGCACCACCTGCTGCAGGGGCTGCCCGGCCTGGGCCTGCATCTGCTCCAGGCTGCGGCGGGTGAAACAGGCAATGCCCTCCAGCATGCCGCGGAACACGTCGCCGCGCTCGTGCTCGATCTGGGCCCCCACCAGCGCCGCCCGGCTGAAGCGGTCGTCGTCCGGGGCGCCCGAGCCGATGAAATGCGGCAGCCACAGCGGCCCGGCCTTCTTGCCCACCCCGGCGGCGGCTTCCGCCTCCAGCTCGGCGTAGGGCAGGGCCGCCTCGCCGGCCCCGCCGCTCAACTGGCGCGCCAGCCACTGGATGGTGCCCCCGGCGGACTTCTGCCCGCCCTTGAGGATGTAGCGCCCCGGGACCAGGTAGGCGTAGCAGGCGTAGGCCTGCCCGGCCAGGGCCGGCCCGGTGCGAAATTCTTTCAAAATCATCACCAGAGATTGGGACGTGCCGCTCGAATCGACCACCTGGCCGGGCTGCACCACCCCGGCGGCCAGCGTGCCGCACAGGTGATCGTGGCCGCCCAGGGCGCAGGGCGTGCCCTGTGGCAGCCCGGTCTCGGCGGCGGCCTGGGCCGTGACCTGCCCCACCAGGGTCCCGCCCGGGTAAACCGGGGGCAGGGCCTGGCGCGGCATGCCTGCCATCTCCAACAGCCGGTCGGACCAGTCCAGGCGGCTCTGGTCGAGCAGCAGGGTGCGCGACGCGATGGTGTAATCGGTGGCATAGGCGCCGGTCAAACGCCACAAGACGTAATCAGACAGCGACAGCCACCTGTGCATGCGCCCGGCCAGCTCGGGGTGCTGCTGGCGGATCCACATCCACTTGTTGATGCCGTACGAGGTGCTCACCCGCTGCCCGCTGATGGCATGCAGCTCCCCGGCCGGGATGTGGGCTTCCCACCAGGCGGCCTGGGGCTCACTGCGCCGGTCGTACCAGGCGATGATCGGGTAGAGCGGCCGGCCGGCGGCGTCCAGCGGCAGGCCGGCCTCGGCCAGGCTGCTGATGGCCAGCCCGGCAATCTGGCGCCCGGCGGCGGCCCGGCGCAGCACGGCGGCGGCCGTCTGCCACAGGGCTTCGGGGTCGTGCTGGCTCCATTCCGGGATGGGGTGTTCGGTGGGGGTGGGCAGGGCCGCCAGGCCGGCGGCCTGGCCCTGCTCCGAATCGTATACCAGGGCCTTGATTGACGTACTGCCGATGTCCAGGCCAATCAGAAGGGACATGGGGCTTTACTCGTGGATGTCAGGATGGGCGCCGCCGGCCGGTTCCAGCAGGCGGCGGAACTTGAAGGGCAGGATGCTGATCTCCCCCAGGGAGCCAAACACGACCAGCATGGTGAAGAAATATTGCTGGGCGGCATCGAACACGTGCTGGCCGGCCAGGTCGGTGCTGAGGGCAAAGTTGTCCATGACGAAGATGAACACCAGCAGCAGGACGCCCGTGCTGGCCAACAGTTCGTAATTGGCCAGGCGGCTGGCGGCCGGCAGCGGCTGGCGGAAGAAGGGCGACGAATTGAGCGTGTCTTGCAGCATGCGCCCGTAGAGCACCGAGAGCAGGAACAGGATGGCCGAGCTGACGATCGACAGGCCGTTCAGCGGGCCAATGAGGAAGTAATCGAACAGGCCGTGCACCAGGGCGGCCGCCAGCAGCCCGGCAGGGACGGCCAACAGCTGGCTCTTCCAGTGGAAGAAGCGCGCCGCCGCCCAGGCGTAACACACGATGCCGGTCATGGCGAGGTGCATCACGGTGGAGATGAGGAAACGCGAGAAGGCGATCTCCACGCCGTAATCGCTGAAGTACAGAGCGTTCTCCATGGTGGCAAACCCCAGGGCCGACAGGCTGCCGTAGATCATCAGGTCCACCGGCTCGTTCACCTGGCGTGAGAACCACACCACCAGCAGCACAGGCAGGAACTTGGCCACCTCTTCCACCAGGCCGATGTGCACGATGCTGTACACCAGGTCGACCAGCCAGTGCCCGGACAGAGAGAGGGGCAGGATCTGGTAGACCACGTCGCTCAGCGCCAGGGCCAGGTGGGCCGATCCCACCCCCAGCAGCAGGGTGATCAGGCTGGCCAGCCAGGGCTCCTGCTCGAAGACGTCGATGCGCCAGAAATACAGGAACCAGGTGGCGCAGATCAGCAGGGCGCTGACCGCAGCCTGCGGGGAAATGGCCGCGAAGGGCGCCAGCAGCACCGCGTTGAGGTAGGCATTCGGATCCATACGGCGCAGGGCCAGCTCGCGCAGGTCGCTGTAGGTAAAGTAGGCCGCCGTCGAGGGATTGTCGGCCAGCTCTTGCAGCCGGTCGAGATTATTTTCTAGAAAATAATTCCAGATGAGGTTGCCGGTAGCGCCCTGGACGTTGCCTTGCAGATCGATCTCTTTCCAGAAGTACGCTTCGGCCTGCCGGAGGTGCCCCGAGCGGGTCAAGGCGTAGCCGAGGGAATTGTTGAGATATTTCAGGCTGCGGTTTTGCACTTGATGAAAGTCGTCCACGGCCTGGTCATAATTTTTTTCCAGGGAGTGCACCAATCCCTGGCCGAAATGGCCCAGGTCGGCCGTGGCCGGCGTGGCCGCCAGGGCCTGGTAGTGGGCCAGGATGGCGTCGTCGTCCCGCGGCGCCCCGGGCTGGGATTGGATGCGGAAGTGATTGTTGATGTAATCGTAATGGGCATCGACGTCGTCCGGGGCCTGGCTGAGGCCAGCGGCATAGGCGTTTTCGGCCAGCTCGGGCAGGCCGGCGGCGACCAGGTGCTGGGCGCGCAGCAATGGGTCAGCCGGCAGGGGCTGGTAGGCGAACAGGCGCACGCCCAGGTAAATCAGGGCGGCCAATGCCAGGGCATAGGCCAGTGGGCGCCGCCGCAGCCACTGCCAGATCAGGTTGGCGATGGGGGTTCGTTCCGGGGTCATGTCTGCGTTAGTTATATCACGAGTGCGCCCCCGGCGGGAGAATGAAGCCGGCCTGGATTGCTCATACATCGCTCTGGTG
>JAAZNB010000228.1 GCA_012798515.1 Chloroflexota bacterium | reverse complement strand
TAGAAGATCTGGATGCGCACCCCGTTGGTGATCAGCTGGGCGATGCCGCGGCCGGCGATCATCAAAATCAGGGTGGCTACCATGGGCTGGATGCGGATGTAGGCCACCAGCAGCCCATTCCACAGGCCGCACACGGCGGCGATGAGCAGCGTCACCAGGATCACCACCCACAACGGCTGGAAGGTGAAGTGCGGGTCGTTGATCAGTTTCATCAGGT
The DNA here is from genome assembly GCA_012798515.1 of Chloroflexota bacterium. Lineage (GTDB taxonomy): Bacteria > Chloroflexota > Anaerolineae > Anaerolineales > Anaerolineaceae > JAAZNB01. Next base: position 4,181 of record JAAZNB010000228.1, on the reverse strand, counting down.
TGGGCGGCAGCTCGGTGGCCAGGACGTAGGGGTTCATCAACAGGGCAGCCACCGAGGCAGCGATGGCCATGATGGCCCCCACCGAGAGATCTACGCCGCCCGTGGCGATGACCAGCGTCATGCCGATCGACAGCAGCATCACGCTGGAAGCATTGCGCACAATGTCGATCAGGCTTCCATACAGGTTCCCGTTGCGCATCTGGAAGTTAAAGAAGCCGGGGACCGTGATCAGGTCGAAGAGCAGGATGATGGCCAGGGTCAGCAGCGGGAAGAACAGCTTGCTGTCTGTGATCTTGCGCCAGGTTAGAGAGGTTGGGGAGTGGGTCATGATTCACCTGCCATGGACTGCATGACGGCCTGCTCGCTTACGTCCCCCTGGAACTCGGCCACTTTCTTCTTGTCGCTCAGGACGGCAATCCGGTGGCTGGTGCGCATCACCTCTTCCAGCTCGGAGGAGATAAAGATGCAGGCTTTGCCTTCTTCGGCCAGCGAGAGGACCAGTTTCTGGATCTCGGCCTTGGTGCCTACGTCGATGCCGCGCGTAGGTTCGTCCAGGATCATGACCTGGGGATTGGTGGCCAGCCAGCGGGCCAGGATGACCTTCTGCTGGTTGCCGCCGCTCAAGTTCTTGACCGGTTGGTCCTCGGAGGGCGTGGCGATCTCCAGCATCTGGATGTACTTGTCGGCGATCTCGTACTGCTTCTGGGTACTGAGGTAGCGGAACCATCCCTGCCCGGCCTGCAAGGCCAGGATGATGTTCTCGCGCACGGTCAGGTCGTCTACGATGCCGGCTGCCTTGCGGTCTTCGGGCGACAACACCAGCCCGCGCTTGATCGAGGCGTTCGGCGAAAAGGCTTTCACTGGTTTTCCCCCTACCGTTAACGTGCCGCTGTCCGGCGTTTCCAGGCCAAATAACAGGCTTGCCAGCTCGGTACGGCCGGAGCCGATCAGCCCGGCCAGGCCCAGCACTTCGCCGGCGTGTAAATCCAGGTCGATGGGCTCGACAGCGCCGGCCAGGCCCAGTTGCCTGGCTTGCAGCACGGTATCGGCCTGGATGTATTTGCTGGTTTCGGTTTTGGCTTTGGACATTTCGTCCAATACCGTGATGCTCCTGCCGACCATCTTGGTGATCAGCTCCAGGCGGGGCAGGGAATCGGTATCGAAAGAGCCTACCAGTTTGCCATTACGGATCACCGTGATGCGGTCTGAAATGCGGTAGACCTGATCGAGGAAATGCGTGATGAAAATGATGCCTACGTTCTCGCTCTTCAACTTGGTCATGACCTGGAAGAGCTGTTCTGTCTCGTGGGCAGACAGGCTGGAAGTCGGCTCATCGAGGATGAGGACTTTGGCCGACTCGATCTCGAGCGCTCGGGCAATGGCGATCATCTGTTGGATGGCCACCGAGTAAGCGCCCAGCAAGCGGGTCACGTCGATATCCATGCCCAGCACGCGCTGGAGAATTTCGCTGGCCTGGGCGTTCATGGCTTTCCAGTCGATGCTCCCGAAGCGCATCGGCTGGCGGCCGATGAGGATGTTCTCGGCCACGGTCAGGTTGGGGCACAAATTGATTTCCTGGTATACGGTGCTGATGCCCAACGACTGGGCGTGCTGGGGAGAGCGGACGGTTACCTCTTTGCCCTCCAGCAGGATCTTCCCGCTGTCGGGGTGTTCGACGCCGGTCAGTACTTTGATCAAGGTGGACTTCCCGGCGCCGTTGCCCCCCATGAGGGCGTGAATCTCACCGTAGCGCAGGTCAAAATCCACGTTTTCTAATGCCCGCACACCCGGAAAAGTCTTGTTAATGCCACGCATCGATATGAGTAGAGCGTTGTTGTTCTCGGACATACCCACCATCCAGTTCCGGGGGCCATGAGGGACAGCGGAGCCCGCTGCCCCTCATGTGCCGGGTTGCGTTTCCAGGCAATTCAATATTGCCTGGAAACTTTACGAAATGCTAATAGGCGCGCCCGTCGGCAATCTCTTGCAGGTTGGGATCAGTGGCGCGGAAGATGCCTTCCTGTGAGGGCACCCACTTGGGCAGCTCTTCGCCGTTGGCGGCTTTCAGGGCCGCATCGTAGACCTGGGGAGCGAGCAGCGGGTTGCATTCCACGCTGACGTTGACTTCACCGGCCAGCATGGATTTGAACGCCCCCGCGGTGGCGTCGAAGGTCAACACCTTGACGTCCTCGCCGGGTACGAGACCGGCCTCTTTCAGCGCCTCGATGGCGCCCAGCCCCATTTCGTCATTCTGGGCGAAGATGCCCTGAACGTCCTGGGTCTCTTTCAGCCAGGCTTCGGTGACCTGCTTGCCTTCGGTAATGCTCCAGTTGGCGGTCTGGCTCTTGGTGATTTCGATGCCGCAATCCCCCATTTTTTCCCGGAAGCCCTGGCCGCGGTCTTTAGCGGCCGAAGAGCCCACGTTGCCAACCAGTTCCCACACGTTTTTGCCGTCCATGCCCTCGAGCAGGGTGCACATTTCCACGGCGCCATTGCGGCCTTCTTCGGCAAAGTCCGAGCCGATGTAGGTCGCATACAGGGTCTCGGGCGCATCGATACGCCGGTCCTCAATCACGACGACCTTACCGGCATCCATGGCCTCTTGCAACAGCTCCTCCCAGCCGGTGGTTTCGAGCGCGGCCAGGACGATAACGTTCACGTCGGGATCCTGGATGAACTGGTGGAAGCCGGCCACCTGCTTGGCCAGGTCATTCTGCGAATCGTAGAACTTCAGCGTCAGGCCCACCTGTTCGGCAGTTTCCTTGAAGGAAGCGGTGTTGGCCGCCCGCCAGCCGCCTTCAGAACCGGTCTGCAGGAAACCTACCACCAGGTCCGAGTACTCGCAGTTGGGGGCACAGGAAAGCCCGGCTGCGGGAGCTTCAACAGCTTCCGTGTCCGCCGGGGCAGCCGCCGGGGGCTCGGTCGCGGCGGGAGCCGCAGGAGGTTGTGTGGCCGCAGGAGGCTCTGTCGCCGCCGGCGCCGCTGGCTGGCAAGCAGCCAGAATCATGCAAATAGCTACAACGAGAAAAGCGATCGTTTTTCCGCGAAACATGGTCTTCTCTCCTTGAGATGTTGGGTTGTATTTATTTTTGTGTGGGGGATAAGGCGTTATAATTAGATACGCGAGGGTGCCTTTCTCCGAATAGGTGATCTACTCGCTTGAAGTGCTTGCGGGAAACGCCAGTCTCTATGCAGGCACTTCTTTTTATTTACAAATTTAAATACAGCAGAGTTATACACTGATCCGGTACTCACCTCCTTTGCCCCTATTTCTAGCCACGCAATGAGCTGTGGCGTACGATGAGGGTGGGCGGCAATATGATCGTCTGAGGATCGTTGGGCTCAAGCCCCTGGTGGCCCAACTCAATGGTCTGGATAATCTCTTCGACGGCGGATTGTGCTACCTTGTATTGGTCTTGCTGTATGGTGGTTAAGGGTGGGGAAAAATAAGCGGATTCAGGGATGTTGTCGAAGCCGACGACTCCCAGGTCTTCAGGAATACGTAGCCCCCTATGGTGTGCAACCTGTATGACAGTAAGCGCCATTTGATCGTTGGCGACGAAAATCGCGTCCATTTCGGGATACTGGTCGAGCAGCTTTTCGAAGGGCTGGACGGCGCTGGACGATGACCAGTTGCCTTCCTCCCAGGCCGCCTCGGAAACGGGGTAGCCGCATTCGGCCAGGGCGTCGCTCCAGGCGGCTTTGCGCTGGCGCGCCTCCCACCAGTCCAGCGGCCCGGAGAGGTGGGCGATGTGGCGGTAGCCCTGTTCGAGGAGATGGGCCATTGCCTGCCGGCCGCCCAGGTAATTGTCGATGCAAACCACGGACTTGCCCTCGCGCGGTTCCATGGTGATGTACACCAGGGGCACGTCGATGTCCAGGGCCTGCTCGGTGACCCAGGCGTGGTTCTCCCCGACTTCCGGCACGGCCCAGATGATGCCATCTACGTGACGGGAGAGGAATGATTGGATGATGGGGGTGATGTTGTTGGCGTTGAACTTGGGCAGTTCTTTCAATAGCAGGGAATACCCGGCCTCTTCGGCGGCCGAGGCAATGCCGCTCAGGGTGCGCGAGGGGCCGATGTGACGCAGGCCGGCCGTGGCCACGCCCAGGGTGTAACTGCGCTGGCGGATCAGGCTGCGCGCCAGGGCGCTGGGCTGGTACCCCAGCTGGGCGATGAC
>JAAZNB010000227.1 GCA_012798515.1 Chloroflexota bacterium | reverse complement strand
TCGGGGGTCTCGGCAGCCACGGCGGCGATGCCTTCGCCCACGTAACGCACCTTCTGGTAGGCGATCATGTACGCGTCCTTGACCGGGAAGCCGTAATGGCCGTGCTCGACGAAGTCGTCGCTGGTAACGACGGCCAGCACGCCGGGCACCTTGAGGGCCGGGGAGACGTCCAGGTGTCGGATGCGGGCGTGGGGCAGGTCGCTGCGCAGGGTGCGGGCGTAGAGCATGTTGGGCAGGCGGTAATCGCCCACGAATTTGGCCGTGCCGAGCACTTTCTCCAGGGCATCCACCCGGCGGGCCGGTTTACCAACACTTTCGATTCTAGCCATGGTGCACCTGTGCCTTCCCGTCCTGTTTCTGGCGCTGTTGGGCGGTGACCTCGATGGCGTCGATGACCTGCTGGTAGCCGGTGCAGCGGCACAGGTTGCCGCTGATGGCCTCGCGGATCTCGGCTCGCGTGGGGTTGGGGTTGTGGCTCAGCAGGGCTTCGCCGGCCAGGATCAGGCCCGGGGTGCAGAAGCCGCATTGCACGGCGCCGGAGTCGATGAAGTTTTCTTGCATGTCGTTGGGCGTGTTGTGCGGCCCACTGACGCCTTCGATGGTGATCACCTGGCGGCCGGCCACCTGGGGTGCCAGCAGCATGCAGCTGTTGACCAGCTCGCCGTCCAGCAGGACGGAGCAGGCGCCGCACTCGCCGATGTCACAACCGTGCTTGGTGCCGGTCAGGCCCAGGGTGTCGCGCAGCAGGTCCAGCAGGGTGAGATCGGCCGGCGCTTCGACCTGGGTGGGTTTACCATTGAGTTGGAATTCGATCAGCATAATACAGATAACCTCCCCTAAACCGGGTTTGCCTGGCCATCGAGGAAGACGCGCTGCAAGGCCTGTTCGGCCAGGGCGACGATGGCTTTTTCTTTGTATTCGGTCGACCAGCGCTGCCCGGTGATGGACAGCATGATTTCAGCGGTCTTGTGGGCGGCGGCGGCCAGCCCTGCGGCGCTGACCGGCTGGCCGAGCAGGAGATCTTCGGCGGCGGTAAAGCGCGTGGTGCGTGGTGTGGCCGCGCCGGGAGTGATGCGCACCAGGTCGACGCGCCCGGCGCCGTCCAGGCGGCCCAGCACGGCCATGCTGAGGCGTGAGATGGACTGGGCGTTGCGCCGGCCGAGCTTGATGAAGGCGGTTTGGGCGCCCTGGGGCGGGATGGGGAAGGTGAAGTGGGTGAGGATCTCATCCGGCTCCAACTGGGTGCGGTTGGGGCGCAGCACCAGCTCTTCTACCGGCAGGCTGCGTTGGCCACGGCAGCTGGCCAGGTGGGCTTCGGCGCCCAGGCAGACCAGGGCGGGCAGGCTGTCGGCACAGGCGGCGGCGTTGACCACGTTGCCGCCCAGGGTGCCCTGGTTGCGGATTTGCAGGCTGCCGACCGAATGGCAGGCTGCCACCAGGAAGGGGGCCGCGCCGGCCACCAGTGGGCTGTGTTCGACCTCGGTGAAGGTCGCCGCGCCGCCCAGGGTGATGATGTCGCCGCTGCGTTGGATGGTCTTGAGCTCGTCCAGCCGGCTGATGTCGATCAGGCGGTCATATTGCGGTCCTTCCTGATGGTGCAGGAAAACGAGCAGTTCTGTACCGCCGGCCAACAGCTTACTGCGGCAGCTCGGGTCTGCCAGCAGTTCGAGGGCCTCGGTAAGAGAGTTGGGTCGGATGTACGAAAATCTTGACATAAGCGCTTCCCGTAATTTGATTTTGGAGGCTCTTTTGCAGCCGGCGCCCGCGTGTGGGGGGCAGGCCGCAACCGCCCGCTCGAAAGGCGCCTCCGGTGGGTGAGGTGCGCTGCGCCGGCCGTTCAAGGCCGTTCGTGCGGCGCCCCGGGGTTTGAAGGCCTCTCGAAGGGGTCCGATCAAAAAAACCGCCTGCGTAAACCCCGCGCCTGGCGGCAAAGAATGCCGTACCGGGCGGAGGGGCTTCCGGCGGTCATACAGCCGTCGTGGTGTGTGTGCACGCACACATCACTGTTAAGGGGGACTTGAAAGTTTCATCACCGCGGCGCGGGGTCGAGGAAACCGCGCCGGGGGTCTGGGCTGGAAAAAATGGGGCCGCGGGGGGCCGGGGAAAGGCAGCTGCGCACCCGGACCGGGGTGTTGAAGGGGGGATGGCGCTGGATGGAGTGTGAGTTACCAAGGCTGTTCTGGGCATGGTTCGGTCCCAACAGTTCTTACCGGCAGATCGCGCTTCAATTTGGGGCTGCTCGTAACGGATCAACTTCTCCGAGCGCCGGGATCACCGCCAGGCGGTATCCGCGCTGTTAAGTCCAGACAACTCTCATTCTATCATGTTCACTATCATCGAACAATGTGAATAAGTAAACAATAATGTGGATATTTATCATATTACCGGGAAAATGTGAAGTGACATTACACATTGCGATAATGATTCCCCCCCGGGGTCGATTTTTTTAGTGGGTGATTTCCAGGCGCTGCAGGCCGTTCTGGATGGCGGCGTCCACAGCCTGGCGGTGCTCCTGGGGGGTGATGGGGCGGTTCAGCTCGGGGAAGCGGGCGGCGTTGAAGGCCGGCAGGTACTGGTCCATGACGTTCAGGTAGGTGTGGGGCGAGACCTGGCTGGCGAGGAAATGAGCCACGCCGCGCGTGCCGGCCAGGTGGTGGGGTAGGACCAGGTGGCGTACCAGCAGGCCGCGCTGCGCCAGGCCCTGGGGGTCGATCTCCAGGTCGCCCACCTGGCGGTACATCTCGT
>JAAZNB010000226.1 GCA_012798515.1 Chloroflexota bacterium | reverse complement strand
TATCACTTCCAACGTTTGTTCACGCGTTGGGTGGGTATCAGCCCCAAGCGCTTCCTGCAATACCTGACCAAAGAACACGCCCGCCAGCTGCTGGCCAGCTCGCAGAGCGTTCTGGAGGCGGCCCTCGATTCCGGATTGTCCGGCCCGGGTCGTCTGCACGACCTGTTTGTGAAGTGCGACGCGGTCACACCCGGCGAGTGGAAGAACTCAGGCGCTGGCCTGGAAATCGGATACGCCATCATGCCTTCTCCCTTTGGAGAGTGTCTCCTGGCCGTCACCACCCGGGGCATCTGCCATCTCTCCTTCGTCAACCCGGGCGAAGAGACGGCCGCCCTGGACGAGTTACAAGCCGCCTGGCCCTATGCCCACGTCTCCAGGGATCCGGTTCGCGTCCAGCCCTACCACCAGGCCATCTTCTTACACCAGAACGCCTTCAATGGCCCGATTCCTCTCTATCTGCATGGCACCAATTTTCAGATCCAGGTCTGGCAGGCGCTCTTACGCATCCCCACCGGAACGTTGGTGACTTACGAAGACATCGCTGTCAGCCTGGGCCAGCCACGCAGCGCTCGCGCCGTCGGCCAGGCTGTGGCTGCCAACCCGGTCGCGGTGCTGATCCCCTGCCACCGGGTGATCCGTAAGGATGGCTCTTTTGGAGGCTACCACTACGGCCCCGAACGCAAGAAGGCCATCCTGGGTTGGGAATGGTCACAGCTCGCCCAGAAAAGCGTCATCGAGTAAGACAACGCCATTCGGGATAAGCCAGAAGGGAATAAAGATGACTGTCCCGAATTGACGGTACGATAGCATTTCATTCACATAGAAAAGGTTTACAAGAATGGTCACAAGCAAGACCAACACCCCCAGCCAGACCGCAATCTGGCTGGCCATGCTGAGCGTATATATTGCCTGGGGTTCCACCTACCTGGCGATCCGTTTCTCCATCGAGACCATCCCGCCCTTCCTGATGGCCGGGTTCCGCTTCCTCATCGCCGGAGGTCTCCTTTACCTGTTTCGCCGCCTCAAAGGCGATCCGGCCCCGGCCAGGATCCATTGGAAGAACGCTGTGCTCATCGCCGCGCTGCTGCTGGTAGGCGCTAACGGCGTGGTATCCTGGGCCGAACAGCGCGTCGTCTCGGGCATTTCAGCCCTCATGGTGGCCTCAGCCCCCTTGTTCATGGTCGTGCTGGGTATCGCCGTCCCGTTCTTCAGGAAAAAATCCCCCAAGCCATCCTGGCCGGCCCTATTCGGGGTAGCCCTCGGTTTTGTGGGCATCATCATCCTCATCGGGCCCGCCTCTCTGTTCGGACAAGAAAGCAATGTGGATCCCATCGGCGCGGCGGCGCTATCCCTGGCCGCTTTCTCCTGGGCTTTCGGGTCGCTCTACAGCCGCTCCGCCGAACTACCCGAGTCCCCTCTGCTGGGAACCGGTATGGAAATGCTGTGTGGCGGATTCTTATTGCTGCTGGTCGGAACGCTCACCGGGGAATGGAGCCGTTTCGACCTGGCAGCCATCTCGCAGCGTTCCTTGCTGGGCATGCTCTACCTGGTGGTGTTCGGCTCACTGGTTGGCTACTCCGCTTATACCTGGCTGATCCGTGTGGCCCCCACCACCCTGGTCTCGACCTATGCCTACGTCAACCCCATCGTAGCCCTGGTCATCGGCAGCCTGCTGGGGCAGGAATCCTTCTCATCCCAGACGATCGTAGCTTCGGTCATCATCGTCAGCGCAGTGGCCATTATCACCCTCACTCAGGCCTCTGCTAAAAAGCCCACACCCTCCTATGAGCTGGACCCCGTGCCAGTGCAGGACGATTGCCCGTAACACACTGCAGGGCCTCCCTATCTGTCTCAAACCACCACCGGGTAAATCAGTACCCGGTGGTGGTTTGATAATCCAGGCTCACATCTGGGATAACAACGTGGAATAACGTTCACCTGGGGCGACCTGATAGGTTTCATCGCGGGGCACCAGGACCTGGATCGAGGTCCCCTTCCCGGGATAAGCCTGGATATCCATCCGTCCCCCGATGGATTCGACCCGCTCTTTAGAACCTACCAGCCCAAAGTGTCCCTGGCGCGCCATCTCTACCCAGCGCTTGGGGACATCGAAGCCCTGCCCGTTGTCCTCGATGGTCAGCCCGATCTCCTCCGCATTAAACCAGAAACGGATGGAAACCTGATTCGCTTTGGAATGGCGCAGGATATTGGTCATGGCGTGCTGGTATATACGGAACAGGGCCAGACGGACGCGCTCCGGCAGCAACTGCCCATCCTTCATCAGGTCTAACTGGATGTGAAACTCAGCGTGCTGGTCCTGAAAGCGGTCGGCGTGAGAACGGATGGCCTTTTCTAACCCAAACGGCGCCAGGGCCGGCGGGCGTAAATCGCCACAGATGGACCGGATCGAGGCTGCTACCTCCTGGATTTGAGCCCGCATCCCCGTGAGAGTGGCAATCCCCTCCGCATTGTTCTCCAGGATCTCTTCCAGGGCAGGGAACTGGTAGACGACCACCTGCAAATCTTGCAGCGGCCCATCGTGGAGTTCCTGAGCCAGGCTAAGGCGCTCATTTTCTACGCTTTCACTCAGGCGTCGCTTGACTTCGGCCAGCTCGGCCTCCATATTCTTTCTGGCGCTGATGTTCTCCACCAACCCGATGGCATATTGAGGCGCGCCCTCTTCGTTGCGGAACAAAGACAATACCAGGCGTCCCCAGAGGACACTTCCACCTTTGTGGAGGTAGCGTTTTTCCATCCGGAAGTAATCGATCCGCTGGTGAACGAGGTCCTCGAAGAACCGCTGGATTTCTGTCAGGTCGTCGGGGTGGGTGATCTCTGCATAGGTTTTTTGCTTGATCTCCTCAGCCGAGTACCCCAACATTTCCTGGAAAGCCGGGTTAGCCTCGATGATACGCCCCTCCAGATTAATCAGTTCCATCCCCTCGATGGCGTTGTCGAAGATATTGCGAAAGCGCAACACGCTTTCTTTGAGCTCATTTTGAACCTGGCGGTAGTGGGTGATGTCGAAGGCCACCCCGGCGACGCCGGTGACCGCGCCAGACGAGTTTCGTATTGGGTTACAGGTTACGTCGAAGGCGACCCCGTTCACCTCCAGAGAGGACGCCGCCGTCTCACCGGCCAGCGCCCGGCGATAGCTCTCCAGGAATTGGGGCGCATCCGCACACACTACATTTACCGGCTTTCCAACCGGATCCAGGTCGTAAAGCGCCCTGGACAGACTGTGACCAATCGAGTACTGGATCGTCCCGTGCTGGTCGATGACCATAAACTCCACCCGGGTTGATCTTGCAGCCGAGATCAACAGCTGCTCTCGTTCGCGCAGCGTCACTTCCGATTGTTTGCGTTCGGAGATATCACGAATGGTCGCCAGCACCATGAACCCATCTACTGTCTCCAGTGGCCCCAGGGTTACGTCCACCGGGAACATCTCTCCATTTTTACGCTGGCCGAACAAGGACAGGAAGTTCCCCATCGGCCGCACGCGTGGCTCGACCATGTAGTCCTGGACGTGCCTGCGGTGAGCCTTGTGAAACCCTTCGGGCATCAGCACTTCGATAGGTTGGTGGATCAATTCCTCCAGCGAATATCCGAACATGGCCTGGATACGCTGGTTTACCAGTAAAATCAGGCCGCTGCGGTCGATGACCACCACCCCATCCGGGGCGTATTCGAACAACCCCTTGAATTTCGTCTCGCTGGCGTACAGCGCGTTTTCCATTTTTTTATATTCAGACAGGTCGAAACAGGCGCCCAGGTAGCCGGCGAATTCCCCCTGCCGGTCGAAGTAAGGCCTTCCCAGGTCCAAAACCCAGCGATATTCACCACTGTGATGGCGCAGCCGGTATTCTAACTCGAAAGGCTCTTGCGCCTGGAATGATTGCGCATATACCTGGCGAAAGCGACCCACGTCCTGCCGGTGGATCCCCTCCAGCCAGCCCGGTCCAGATTCTTCCGGCAGGCTCTTCCCGGTAAAATTCAGCCAACACAGGTTAAAAAAATTACGCTGCGAATCCCTCCCGGCTCGCCAGATCATACTGGGCAGGTGGTCCAGTAAATTGATCTCTTCCTCCCCGATGTCCCTACGGATAAACGGTGCCGTATCCTGGCGGCGGATCCACTCCGAGAGTTCTTCCATCTTTGCGATTAGCGCGGCGCGGTCTTTCAAATTAGAAGTGAGTAGATGGCCTTTTACCTGCTCAAGTGCCATGGTCATCTCTGTTATTTCATTATGTGGTTCACTGGAGCCATCCATTGTACTCTTTCTCCACAAATTCTATTTACATATCACTGATTATATTGATCTTAATAGTATTATATAGCGCTTCCATATGCCACGCCACGCCAGGCAGCCAGCGGGCCCGGATCGATTTCGACCGGCCGGGGATCTTTCGACCCTTCACCCGTCTTGTAAATCTCTCGATAAATCACCACAAAACAGGTGTGATTTTCATAAGCCGCCTGGATGACACATATCACTTGGTTGAAACAGGCTTATCTAATAAAATAACACCGGTCTTTATTGCAAATAATTTGCAATCTACAGGCCAGACCTGCTCGACGAAAAAATAAAAAGAATGGACACAATACCCCTGGTTGATAAAGTAGCTGACCGCATCCGCTCTGAAGGCGGTCGCATGACGGGACAACGTCGCCTGATCCTGAAGACACTGGACTTGTTCTCCGGCCATCCAACCGCAGAAGAAGTCTACGATCGGGTCAAATGCATCGATCCCACGGTCAACCTATCCACCGTATACCGGACACTGCGCTGGTTGGAAAAGAGTGGTTTTGTCAGCGCCCGGCGCTTCGACGACAAGCCCCGCCAGGACCGGTTCGACACGCAGACTACCGACGGAGCAGCACACCAGCACTTCCGTTGTCGGGTTTGCAACCAGATTATCGAGTACACCGAACCATTGATCGAAGTAATCAAGAGCAATTACGCCTCTCAAAACAATTGTGTGGTTGAAAGCGCTACTCTGGTACTGAGCGGCATCTGTCCCGACTGCCGGCAGCGCCAGGACATTGATTACAAACAATCTTCTTCGAGGTCTTATGAGTAGTTGCCATGCCGTAGGCCAACCACAAGCTCTATCTGCCAACAGAATTGCTTTGATTGGCAACCCCAATGTGGGCAAATCCATGCTGTTTCATCGCCTGACCGGGAAGTACGTCACCGTATCCAATTACCCGGGCACGACCGTCGAGGTTACCCAGGGTATTCTCAAGGCATATCCGAACATCACTGTAGTCGATACTCCTGGGATCGTCACCTTCCCACCGCGCGGCGAAGACGAACAGGTGACCACCCGCGTTTTGCTCCAGGACGAGATCCAGACTGTCTTACAGGTCGGCGACGCCAAGAACCTGCGCCGTACACTGCAATTGACCGTACAGCTGGCTGAGATGGGCCACCCGCTGGTCCTGGCCCTCAACATGATGGACGAGGCCAGCGCCCGCGGGTTGAAGCTGAACGTCGCCGGTATCGCCGCCGCGCTGGATATCGCCGTCGTACCCACCATCGCCACTCGCGGGCAGGGTATGGACGAGCTGGTGGCGCGGCTGGGTCAGGCCAGGCGCTCTGGCTTGACCATCGCCTACCCAGCTGCTATCGAAGGCGCCCTGCAACGCCTGGAACCGCTCCTGCCTCCGGCTGCCGTGTCGGCGCGTTCTCTGGCCTTGTTGTGGCTGCGTGGGGACCAGGTCAGCGAAGAATGGCTGGCTGCCCGGCTGGAGCCCGAAGCTATGGCCCGCTTACGCCAGGTGCGCCACGAATTGCAACAAGAGCTGGGCGAATTCCCCTTGATTGCCATTCAAAAAGTACACAATGACTACGTCGACCAGCTGGCGCAAACGGCCCTGGAGGAGACGAAGAGCGATCAGGTCAACTTTGCAATCTGGCTGTCCAACCTTTCCACTCACCCTGTCTTCGGCCTGGGTATCCTGGCCGTAGTCCTTTACGTCATGTATTGGTTCGTGGGCATTTTCGGGGCGGGAACGTTGGTCGGTTTCCTGGAAGAGCACCTGTTCGGCCAAATCATCAATCCCTGGCTGGTGGAAAAAGCCTACGCCCTCATCCCGGTCAAATTCATCGCCGATCTGTTGTTCGGCGAATACGGCCTGTGGACCATGGGCATGACGTACGCCCTGGCGCTGCTGCTGCCCATCGTGCTGACCTTCTTTCTCATGTTCGGCGCCCTGGAAGATTCCGGGTATCTGCCCCGTCTGGCCGTGTTGACCAACCGGGTATTTTCGTGGATGGGCCTCAACGGCCAGGCCGTGCTACCCATGGTCCTGGGCCTGGGCTGTGTCACCATGGCCACCATGACCACACGCATCTTGAACAATCGCCGGGATCGCATCCTGGTTACCTTGCTTCTCTCCCTGGCCATCCCCTGTTCCGCCCAACTGGGGGTGGTAATGGGCATGCTGGCCAGCATCTCCCTCTCGGCGGCCCTCATTTGGGCAGCCATCGTCCTTCTTGTCCTGATCCTGGTGGGCTGGCTGGCCGCCAGGGTTATGCCCGGGGAACGCACTCCCTTGATCGTCGAGCTGCCCCCATTGCGCTGGCCGGTGTTTTCCAACGTGTTGCAGAAAACACTGGCGCGCCTGGAGTGGTATGTGATAGAAGCCGTCCCCCTGTTCCTGCTGGGCACCTTCTTGCTTTTCCTGCTGGACAAATTCAGCATCCTGCCCTGGTTGATCGAAGGCACCAAACCGGTGGTAACCGGCTGGCTGGGACTGCCAGCCGACGCCGCCCCGGCGTTTCTGCTGGGGCTCATGCGGCGTGACTTCGCCGCCACGGGGCTCTTCGCCATGCAATCGGCCGGGCTCCTCGATCCCGTCCAGGTGGTCGTCTCGATCGTGACCATCACCCTGTTTATTCCTTGCATTGCCAGTATCTTCATGATCGTCAAGGAGCGCGGCGCCAAAGTGGCCGCCGGTATGGTTTTGTTTATCTTTCCTTTCGCCATCCTGATCGGCGGCCTGCTCCAGCGCCTGCTGGTCCTCGTCGGATGGAACGGGTAGGTCATAAGATGCCTCACGAATGGATTACCTGCTCCCTGTGCGGAACCCAATACGACCCCGCCGAGCACACCGCCTGTGCGGCCTGCCCACTGAACCAGGGCTGCCGACAAAGCTGCTGCCCTCATTGCGGCGCCTCCAACATCAACCCCGATGAATCCAGGCTCGTACGCCTGATCAAACGCCTCTTTCAAGGAAACCCGGCATGAATCTGCATACCTTCTTCCCTCACCTTCATCGTCATTTTGCCCAAGGCCTGATGGCCGCCGCTTCC
>JAAZNB010000225.1 GCA_012798515.1 Chloroflexota bacterium | reverse complement strand
GCCCTGGGGGATCACATCGACCACCAGCTGGTGTGGTCGGCGGCAGTTTCGCGTGGGGCGCAGGCCTGGTTCTACGCCGATTACCCTTACGTGGTCCGTCACCCGCAGTCCCTGCCGGATCGGGCGCGATCCTACGCCGGGGAGAAGACCTACCCATTGAGCGAGGCAGGCATTGCCGCCTGGCAAGACGCTGTGGCGCAGTACGCTTCCCAGTTGAGCACCTTCTGGAGCAGCGCGGCCGAAATGCGCCAGGCGATCCAGGCCTATGCCCGCGCCAACCGGGGCAGCCGGTTGTGGACGGGCTACCAGGGAGCCTTGTGAATGGGGAGTGGGCGCTGTACGCCTCGGTCAGGGGCCTCCCGCAGCGTTAACATAAATTTAGAATGTGCTATACTGTTACCATGCAAGAACGTAATTTCTGGTCGAAATGGGCGAATTTCTTGCAACGTTGGGGGTTAAGGGAACCGGCGGCGGCTTTCCTGGAAGCTGCAGGTCCCCTGTCGATCCTCCTGGCACAATTTATCTATTTCGGTAAGCCATTTTTAGGGAAATCTGTCTCATCTGAACAATTGCATGTTTTGACAGACCTGTTCGAGGATCGAGAGAAAAGCCAGCAGTTCGCTGCGTATTTACGTCGGGAGGAAGACAATTGATTGGCATCGATAACATCCTGGGTTTGGCAGTTGTCTTGATCGGTGCTGGTTTGATGATCCTGTTTAGCCTGCTGAAGCGAAGCCGGACAGTTTTACGTCCCATCGAAGCTTTCCAGCAGCTGCGCCGCGCCATAGGCCTGGCAGTAGAGGAAGGAAAACGCCTGCACGTGTCCCTGGGCCGCGACAGCATCATCGGGCCGGCCACCGCGCCGGGCCTGATCGGACTCAGTACCTTGGAACGCGTCGCCCAACTCAGCCGGGTCAGTGATCGCCCACCGGTGGCGACCAGTGGGGAAGGGACGTTGGCCTTACTCAGCCAGGATACCTTACGCGCCGTCTACCGCCAGGGGAATGCCATGGACCAGTACGATCCCACCCGGGGGCGCCTGGCCGGGGTGACACCCTTCTCCTACGTGGCGGGCACGCTGCCGGTTATGCGCGACGAGCAGGTCTCGGCGAACCTGTTGGTGGGCAGCTTTGGCCCTGAAGTTGCACTGCTTACCGAAGCGTCTGACCAGCAGGGTACATTTACCCTGGCGGCCAGCCAATCCTTGCCGGCCCAGGCGGTCATGTTTGCCACTGCCCGCGAAGCCTTGATCGGCGAAGAATTATTCGCGATCCCCGCTTATTTACAGGCCGGCGACATGTACGTGTCCAGCCTGCGGGCACAGGACGTGCTGCGTTGGATCCTGATCGTTGTAATCATTGCCGGGGCAGTGTTCAAACTGCTGCAAGCCTTGATTGGGGTGGCCTGATGACGAGAACCATATCGACTGCGGTGGCAATCGCGGTTGGGTTGATCATTTTAGTGGGGTATTTTGTCCCCGTGGCCCTCGTGCCGGGGGTGCGTGAGACGTTGTTGGATTGGGCCATTATCCTGGCCGGCGTGGCCACGCTGGTGGGGGTGCTCAACCTGGTTGCGGTGCATTGGAACAAGATGAACGACAGTCGCCAGCGGGATTTGTACAGTCCTTTCCTGCTGGTAGCTTTCGTGGTAACCGTACTGGCCGGCCTGTGGCTTTCGCCGGCCGACGAGCGCTTCCAACAGGTGGTCACCTCTATCCAGGTGCCGGTGGAGACCAGCTTGCTGGCCATCCTGGCCATTACCCTGGCGTTTGCCAGCCTGCGCCTGTTGCAGCGTAAACGCAACGTGATGACGATAGTGTTCGTAATCAGTGTGGTCGTCTTCCTGTTACTGACCAGTGGGGCGTTGAATTTCTTGCAAGGGGAAGACGGCTCTGGCGGACTGCTTGGCTCGTTAAACCGGTTGCCGCTGGCCGGCGCACGGGGGATCTTGTTGGGTGTGGCGCTGGGCAGCCTGACGACCGGTCTGAGAATCCTGTTGGGCGCAGATCGTCCGTATAGTGGTTAACCATGGCAGAAATTCGTTGTACCAAATGCGGAAAGCTTAATCCAGAGGATGCATTTCTCTGCCAGTATTGTCTGGCCCCGCTCGGTGGCCTGGAAGAGCCTGGCGACGCAGCGGATTCACCTAACCTGGGCGATACGGATTGGCTGCGCGGGTTGCGCGGCGGCGTGAATGGACCGGAAGATTTGCACGACGAGGAAGCCACCCCGGACGCCGCAGGCGAGGCGGATGTGCCCGACTGGCTGGAGCGGATTCGCCAACGCAACAAGCTCGATACAGGTGACCAGGACGATGAATCTATCCAGGAAGACGAAGGTGCGCCGCCTTGGATGCAGGGTGGGGCTGAAGAACCGGCCTCCGCTGACCAGGCAGAGGAAACCTTTACCTTCGGACAAGAGCCCGGGACGCTTGCGGACGAGGGTGAATTCGGCGACACGCCTTTCATCTCCGCGGACGCCGGATCTGGCGAAGGTGCTCCCGATTGGTTGAAAGACCTGGAAAACTGGGAACCCACCGGCGCCCGGGACGCCTCCGCCGGCCCGGCGGAAAGTACTGCAGACCCATTTTTCGCCGGTGGACAGATCGGTGAGGGTGAGACCGGAGAAGGGGAAGGCTTCCCGGATTGGCTGCGCAGCGGCGGGCAGGATCTGCCCAGCCCGGCGCAGGATGCTGCACCGGCGGAAGAATTGCCCGATTGGTTGAGTGGGGCTTCCTTCCCCACGGCGGATGCGGCGGCGGAACAAGATTCTGCCCCACAACAAGATTTCTCCCTGCACAGCGACGCAGAGGCATTGCCCTTCTCAGAGGAAAGCCAGGCCGGTGGTGCGAGTGCTTTCTCATTTACGGACGAAGACCAGACCGGCGCCGCCGGGGCCTTCTCTTTTTCGGATGAGGACCAGACCGGCGGCGCTGAGACGTTCTCCTTCTCGGAGGAGGAGCCGTCCGGCAGTATCGCGGCGTTCTCTTCTTCGGGCGCCGGTCTGGTGAGTGGTCCCGAAGAACTGCCCGCAGAGGAGATTCCCGATTGGTTGCAATCGCTAAACACCACTGAGGTGCAAACCGGGGCGCCCCAGGCGCCGGAAACGCCGCTCGACCGCCTGAGCTTCGACCAGGCGGAGGGCGAGGAAACACCGGCCGTTTCGCCGGAGAGCTGGACGCCGCCGGTGGAAGAAGCCGGCGCGGTCCCGGCCGCCAACGAATTGAACGATGATTTCCTGCAGGCGCTGAGCGATTTGGAAGCCCAGCAGAGAGAACCGGCCGGGGATGAAGCGGAAGAAACAGAGGCAGAAGTCTCTGCCCCGGGTTTCTTCTCTGCCATGGGGGGCGAGGCGCTGCCTGACTGGCTGTCCCAGATCGGCGAGCAGGAAGAGGAAACACCGGCCGACAGCAGCATCCCGGCCTTTATCTTCGACGACGAAGGCGAAGGCTCATCTGCGTCCATGACCGGCCACCCGTTTGCGGGCGAGAATATGCCGGAATGGTTGGGCGAAGGCGCCCGCCAGGAAGAGACATCCGGCGCCGGGCCACAGGCGGCAGACCTGGGCAGCGACGACCTGGCCCCGGCCAACCTGCCGGGGTGGCTGGAAGCCATGCGCCCGGTCGAGACCGTGATCCCGGGCAGCCTGGGCACCATGGACGACACGCGTATCGAGAACATCGGGCCGCTGGCGGGCCTGCCGGGCATCTTGCCTACCGAAGACATCCCCTTGCAGTACCGCAAACCGCCCGTTTATTCCAATAAACTTCAGGTAACCGAACGGCAGCGCCTGCACGCCACGCTGCTGGAAAATTTGATCGAGCAGGAGGATACCCCCCGGCCGCTGGTGGGAGAAACCATCCAGGTCCCGCAGCTGATGCTGCGCATCCTGGTCGGGGTGGTGCTGATCCTGGCTTTGCTCATCCCCATCTTGTTGGGCGGGCAGCCTGTGGCCGTCGACGCCCCGCTGACCGCCGAGGTGGGGGCCTTCCACAGCCAGGTCGAAAGCCTGCCCGAAGGGGCGCCGGTGCTCCTGGCGGTGGAATACGAACCCGGTTTTGCTCCCGAGCTGGAGATGACCGCTTCCAGCCTGGTCCAACGCCTGATCGACAAACGGGCGCGAGTGGCCCTGGTCTCGACCACACTGTCCGGCCCGGTGCTGGGCGAGAGCCTGGTGAAGCGGGCTTACAGCGACATGCAGGTCGCCTTGCCCGGGGCGCTGGGCAATGTCGACCTGTCGAACCAGGTGGTAAACCTGGGCTTCGTGCCCGGTGGTGAAACGGGCCTGCAGGAATTCGCCATGCGGCCCCAACAGACGACGCGCTATGGCTTCAACACAGCCCTGGATGGCCAACCGGCCTGGACGCATGCGGCTTTGCAGAACGTCAACCAGCTGTCTGACTTCTTCCTGGTAATCGTGCTCTCAGACGGGGTTGAGACGGCTCGATCCTGGGTGGAACAGGTCCAACCGGCACTGAATGGGGCGCCAATGCTGTTGGTGACCAGCGCCCAGGCGGCCCCGCTCTTGCAGCCCTATTACGCCAGCGGGCAGGTACAGGGCATCGTGGGTGGCCTGCAGGGCGGTATAACCTATAGCCAGCTGGTACAGGCTCCTGGCCGGAGACCTGCCTACTGGGATGCCTATCGCCTGGGTATTTACCTGGCGGTCTTCCTGGTGCTGGGTGGCGCCATCTATCAGGGTGTCATAATTTTGCTACGTAGAAAATCCTGAACGAGGTCAGTGGATGCAATCGGTCGATCTGATCTGGACGCTTGTAGGTTTCATATTGACGTTGCTGGTGTTCAGCTACCTGTTTGGCGACAACCCGCTTTTCCGGTTGGCGACCTATCTATTTGTGGGGGTGACCGCCGGCTATGCTTTTGTGCTGGTCGTCTACCAGGTGCTCTTACCCCGGCTGTTCTGGCCGTTACTGAGCGGCGAACTGACCGAACGCCTGCTCTTGTTGGTCCCCCTGGTGCTCAGTACGCTGCTGGTGTTCAAGATTTCACCCCGCTTCACCAACCTGGGCAGCATTCCCATGGCGTACCTGGTGGGGGTGGGGGCGGCCGTGGCTATCGGCGGGGCCGTGGTGGGCACGCTGGTTGCCCAATCTCGGGCGACGATCGATGCGTTTGGTTTTCAGGCCAGCGGTATCGTGGTGCAGAGCCCGGCTTTGCAGTTCTTTGAGGGAATCGTTTTACTGGTCGGCGTGGTCTCGACGCTGGTATATTTCCATTTCGGCGCTTCCAGCCAACCCGACCAGCCGCCCCAGCGCGCCCCATGGATCGAGATCATCGCCCGCATCGGGCAGGTGTTCATCGCCATTACCCTGGGGGCGCTGTTTGCCGGTGTTTATGCCGCGGCCATCACAGCCCTCATCGACCGGCTCAGTTTCATCGTAAACGTTATCTTATCTTTCTTCTAAACGGCACATGACCACTTCCTTAGTCGATGCAGAATCAGTACTGGCAATCGATCTGGGTTCCTTACAAACCCAGGTCTCGCTGTTTGACGTGGTGGACGGGCAGTATCATTTTATTGCCAACGGACACTCACCAAGTACCGCCAACCCCCCGTTCCAGGACGTCACCGAGAGCGTCCACCTGGCCGTTGAACGGCTGCAAGAGATTACGGGACGGCTTTTCATCGATGCGGATGCCCATTTCATCCTGCCTTCCCAGCCGGATGGCAGTGGAGTGGATCGCATGGTGGTCACATATTCGTGCGGCCCGGAGCTGCATTTTGTGACCGCCGGCCTGCTCAATGAGGTCTCGCTGGAGAGCGCCCAACACCTGGCCGCCAGCACGTACGGCAAGGTGCTGGACAGCATTGGCCTGTCCGACCGGCGCCGGCCGGAGGCGCAAATCGACGCCGTCCTGCGCGCCCAACCGGACCTGGTGATCCTGACCGGCGGGACGGAGAACGGCGCCAGCCGTTCGATCCTGAAACAGGTGGAACTGTTGACCATGGTGTGTCGTGTGCTGCCCCAGGCCAACCGCCCCGACGTGTTGTACGTCGGGAACCAGGCCCTGAGCAAACGCATCACCGAGACCCTGGAGAAATGGACCAACGTCACCACGGCCGCCAATGTGCGCCCCAGCATCGACACCGAAGACCTGGGCCCGGCCCAGACTTCTTTGAACAAGGTGCTGGTCGATATCCGTTCCCGCCAGGTCGGCGGGATGGATCACTTGGCCAAGTTGAGCAGCAGCCTGCCGGTGCCCAACGCCTATGCCTTCGGGCGCCTCATCCAGTACCTCGGCCAGACCTCGACTACCGGTAAGGGCGTGCTGGGCGTAGACCTGGGCGCCTCCTACACCACCTTTGCCGCGGCCAATCACGGCGGGCATTTATGCCTGAATGCCTTTCCCTACGGCATTGGCCGGGGATTGGTCCAGGCCGGGCTGCTCCACCACCTGGACGAGCTCATGCAGTGGCTGCCGGTGCACGTGAACGAATCGCTGGTGCGTGATTATCTGATGCAGAAGAGCCTGTTCCCCGCCGGGATTCCCCTGACCGGTGAGACCCTGGCCATCGAACAGGCCCTGGCCCGTTACCTGATGCGGACTGGAATGGCGCAGATGCACAGCCGCTGGCCGGAGCTGGGTTCGGCTTTCGAGCCGATCCTGGCCGTGGGGTCCGCCTTGAGCTATGCGCCCACGCCCGGGCAGGCGCTGTTGGCAATCCTGGACGGCATCCAGCCGGCAGGCATCACCACCGTCATCCTGGACCCGCACAAGCTTTCGCCTCAGCTGGGCGCCATTGCCAGCATCAATAACCTGCTCCCGGTGCAGGTGTTGGAATCCGACGCGCTGCTCAACCTGGGCACGGTCATTTGCCCGGTCAGCCCGGCTCGCTATGGGACCACCATCCTGCGAGTGCGCCTGGAATACGAAGACGGCAACGAAATCGTGCGTGAGATCCGCCAGGGGACGCTGGTCTCCCTGCCATTACGGCCTGGCCAGGTGGCCCGCATTCGCATCAGCTCCTCGCGGCGCACTTTGATCGACCCGCACACCCGGCGCGGCTCGGGCAGCTTCAAGATCACCGGGGGGGTGTTGGGGGCCGTCATCGATGCTCGCGGCCGGCCGCTGCGCCTGCCGCCGGATGCCGCCCGGCGCCGGGAAATGATCAAGAAATGGTTGTTCGCCCTGGGCGGCT
>JAAZNB010000224.1 GCA_012798515.1 Chloroflexota bacterium | reverse complement strand
CTGCCGGCCGATGGCTGGATCGGGTTCGACTGGGTGCACTTCTTTCGGGATGCCAATCCCCCGGCTTTCTATCCCCCCTGGACGAAATACGTCTCCCTGCTGACCTGGCCGCTGCTGGTGGGCATGACCCTGGCCGCGCTCGGCCTGGCAGCGTTCCTGCGCGCCCGCCGGCCGCTCAACCTGCTGTTCGTCTTCCTCAGCCTGCCGGTGTTGTGGACGGTGTTCCTGGGCCAGGTGGACGGTCTGGCCCTGTTGGGGCTGCTGGCCATGCCCTACACGCCCTTCCTGGTGTTGATGAAGCCCCAGGTGGCCCTGTTCGCCTGCGCGGCGCGCAAGCAGTACCTGCTTTCGATCCTGGTGTTCTTTCTGTTCTCGCTGGTCGTGTGGGGGCCCTGGCCGCAGCAGCTGTTTTCGGTGTGGCAGGTGCACGCCGAAGGCCGCTACGCCAACGACATCGCCCTGGGATTGTGGGGCCTGCCCCTGGCGGCCGTGCTGGCCTGGTTCTCGCGCGGCGACGCCGACATGCTCCTGCTGGCCGGGGCCTGCTGCACGCCCTACCTGCTGCCCTATCACCTGGTGGTGGCCGTCCCGGCGCTGGCGCGCCTGTCGCCGCGCGCCGCCGGCCTGGCCTGCCTGCTCTCCTGGCTGCCCCTATCGGCCAACTGGCTGGGCCCAGGCGGCTGGTGGGCCGGCTGGCTGTTCGTGGCCTGGGTGTGGGGCTGCCTGGCCTGGGAACGTTACGGTACTGGCCGGGCCGCTCTGTGCGGCCTACAGTGAATCCCGAGGAGGTTCAAGATGCCCATGCCTGATCTGAACGATAAACACATCGACGTCGAAGTCCTGGCCGGCCAGGCGCGGGAGGATGACGCCCTGCTCACCGCTTTGCTGGAGGGCATTTCACCGCGCACGAAGGCCAATGCCCTGCGCTACAACTGCTACCGGGCGCTGCTGGCATTGGCCGGGCAGTGTCCCGGGCGTCTGTTGCCGTATTGGGATACGCTCGTGGAACTGCTGGCCAGCCAGCACAGCTCGTCGCGTTTCAACGCCATGCGGCTGCTGGCTGCCCTGGCCCCGGCGGTGGAGACGGCCCGCCTCGCAGCTATCTTCGAGGCCTTGTACGCTTTGCTGGACGACCCGGCCATCTCCGTGGCGGGCAACCTGGCGGCCGTCTCGGGCCAGCTCGCCCTGGCGCATCCGGCGCTGCGCGAGCGCATCACTGCCCGGCTGCTCGACCTGGACGCCACCCACTTCGACCCCGAACGCATCGACCTGCTCAAGAGCTACGCCATCCAATCCTTCGACCTGTATTTTGCAGATTCGCCCGATCAAGGCGCCATCCTGGCCTTTATGGACCGCCAGCGGGACAGCCGCAGCCCCAAGACGCGCAAACTGGCCGGGGAATTTCTCAAGAAATGGTTCCCGGCCTGATCTTTTTTGCGAAAGCTGAATTTTAGGAAAGGGGCGTCAATTGCCGGCCGGTTGGGGCGCCAGGCCCTCGTCGCCCTGGTAGCGGCGCAACTGCGGCCAGGCGGCGGCGATGCATCCTACGGCCAGCAGGCAGCCCAGCCCGCCGCTGATGATGGCCAATGGGGTGCCGAAAGCCTGGGCCACCAGGCCGGCCTCGATCTCACCCAGCTGCGGCCCGCCCATGAAGAAGATCTGGTTGATGCCGATCATGCGCCCGCGCATCTGGTCCGGGGTCTGGATCTGGCGGATGGTGTTGCGCAGGATGGTGCTGACCGTGTCGGAGGCGCCGATCAACAGCAGGGCCAGCATGGCCAGCAGGAAGGAGCCGGACAGGCCGAACAGCATGGTCGCCAGCCCAAAAGCCACCACCGAAGACAGCAGCAGGGCGCCCTGGCGGCGGTAGTTGGTACGCTGGGACATGACCAGCCCCACCAGCACGGCGCCGATGGAGGGGGAAGAAGCCAGCCAGCCGTAGGCCACCTCGCCCACGTGCAGCACGTTGCGGGCCACGAAAGGCAGCAAGGTGTTGGCCGAGGAAAAGAACGTGGCCACGAAGTCCAGCAGCATGCTGGAAAGGATGATCGGCTGGTGCAGGATGAACTGCACCCCGTCTTTGATCGAGACCAGGCTGCCGCGCACGCCGCCGTGCCGGTTCTCCAGGACCTGTTCGACCGGGCCCATGATCACCAGTGCCAGCAGCACGGCCAGGAAAGACACGGCGTCGAACAGGTAGGTGTACCCCTGGCCTAGCGTGCTGATGACGATGCCGCTCAATGCCGGGCCCAGGATGGCGCCGGTGTTCAGGGCGATGGAGGTCATGCTGAAGGCCGAGGGCAGGATCTCCTCGGGCACCAGGTTGGGCATCAGCGCCTGGCGGGCGGGGGAATCGAAGGCGAAAGCGATGGCGTTGATGCCGGTCAACAGGTAAATGTGCCAGATCTGGATGTGCCCGCCCCAGGTCAACAGGGCCAGGGCCAGGGCCGCCAGGGTCATCACCGTTTGGGTGATGAACATCACCCGGCGGCGGTTGATCGTATCGGCGATCAACCCGCCAAAGGGGCCGAAGAGCAGGATGGGAAAGAAACGCGCCACACCGATGCCGCTGACCACGATCGGCTGGCTGCTCAGGGTGCTCAAATGCCACAACAGGGCGGTAATCTGCATTTGCGAGCCGGCCATGGACACCAGTAAGCCAAACCACATGTATGCAAAGCGGCGATGGCGCAGGGCCGGGGGAATGTGAAGGATGGGACGGGCCATAAACGATAAATGCTCCAGGGTTGTGCGGTTAAATTATGGCCGGGCAGCGGACCCGGGTCTGAAAACGCTCTTCACCGCCGGCAAAGAGGTCAAAAAAAACGGGCGACAGGTGGACTGCGCCCGTGCTGGAAGAGATGGCAGGATAAAAACGGATCTCAGGTGCCCCAATCGCGCAGGTAGAGGAAATCGTACCCGATGGTGCGATTGCTTACCTTGGCGATGAGAGGCATGACGCGTTTGAACTGGTTGCGGCGAATGCGGTTGACCACGGCCTGCACGAATTTGGTCTCGTAGCCGGCCTCGATGCACTCGTCCGGGGTGTAACGGTGGTCGACCAACAGGTAGAGCAGCTGGTCCACCTCTTCGTAGGTGAAGCCCAGCTCGTGCTCGTCGGTCTGCCCGATCCACAGGTCGGCCGAGGGCGGCTTGGTCACCACGGCTGCGGGCACGCCCATGGCACGCGACAGCTGGCGCACCTGGGTCTTGTACAGATCGCCCAGCGGGTTGAGCGCCGAGGCCGAGTCGCCGAACAGGGTCGAGTAGCCCAGCAGGATCTCGGTCTTGTTGCCCGTGCCGACCACCAGGCCGCTGAAGGCCGCCGACTGGTCGTAGAGCACGATCATGCGCGTGCGCGCCATGATGTTGCCGCGGCGCATGTTGTCCATCTCGGGGAACTTGGCGATCAGTGGGTCGACCATCTGGGTGATTTCCACCGTCTTGGACTGCACCCCGGTGGCGTCGATCACCATTTGAGCGTGGTCGAGGGAATCCTGGGAGGAGGTCTTGTAGGGCATGCGCACGGCCAGCACGTTCTCCGACCCCAGGGCGGCGGCGGCCAGGAAGCACGACAGGGCCGAGTCGATGCCCCCGGAGAGCCCGATCACGGCGCGGGTCAGGCCGGTACGGGTGATCTCGGTGCGCACGAAGCCGGTCAGGATCTGGCGCACCAGGTCGGTGTTGATGCTCAGCTCGTGGCTGATTTTTTGGTGGCTCGTTTTTATGTCCGTCATAATCCTGTTTCCCCTAGCGACCGGTGTTGTTGACGTGATTGCTGAGGATGCGGTTGAGCTCGCGCTGTACCAGGGCGGTGCGTTCGTCGCGCAGCAGTGGCAGGCGCGCCCGGGTGCGGTGCAGCTGGTTGAGGTCGATCTGTACCAGGGTGAGCGCTTCTTCCTGGTAAGGGGCGTGGCCTACCAGGCGGCCGTCCGGGTCGAACACCGTCGACCCGCCCCAGAAGGTCAGGCCGTCTTCGAAGCCCACCCGGTTGGTGTGGACGACGAAGGAGGTGTACAGGCTGGCGTAGGCGCGGTTGATGCGCTCTACCCATTCGGCTGATTCCAGGCGGGGCGAGTCGGTCAGCCCCCGCCCGGGCGAGGCCGAGATGAACAGGAACAGGTCGGCTCCATCCAGCCACAGCAAATAGGGCGGCGAGGAGTGCCAGAAGTCTTCGCAGATGAGGATCCCCACCCGCCCGAAGGGGGTGTCGAAGGCCTGCACGCTGTCGCCCCAGGCGAAGAAGCGGCCTTCGTCGAACAACCCGTAGGTGGGCAGGTAGACTTT
>JAAZNB010000223.1 GCA_012798515.1 Chloroflexota bacterium | reverse complement strand
CCTGGTTGGTCCAGAGGTT
The DNA here is from genome assembly GCA_012798515.1 of Chloroflexota bacterium. GTDB lineage: Bacteria > Chloroflexota > Anaerolineae > Anaerolineales > Anaerolineaceae > JAAZNB01. Next base: position 1,559 of record JAAZNB010000223.1, on the reverse strand, counting down.
GTTTCACTCTACCAGGCGCCGTACGGATTCGATAATGCTCTGGCGATGGAGACGGGCGGCTCCCTGGTCTAGTTCGCCTCCCCAGTTATGCACCCCTACGTCCCAGGCATTACTGATCGCCAGGACCAGGGTCAAAACTTCCTCCGCCGGCAAGCTGGAATGAATGGCTCCGGCCGCCTGCGCGGCCCGGACGGCCGCCACCTTTTCCTGCATGGAGCGGGTAATCAAAGCCATGGCCCGGGGAGAATTAATTCCTTCCAGGTTGAACCATTCCACCAACCGGATCAGCCCGGGATGAGCGCGGTTGTAGTCGAACAGCTGGGCCGCATATTCCGGCAGGTGATATGCATCGATAGGCACCGCCTCCAGCACGGCCTGGATGTGGGTTTCGGCCACGGCGTCGAACAGGCCTTGTTTGCTATCGAAATACGCGTAGATCAGCTGCTTGTTACACCCGGCATTAGCGGCGATATTGTCCACCCGCGCCCCGGCAAAGCCATATGCGGAGAACTCCTGGGTTGCGGCGGCTAGTATCTTCGCTTTAGTTTGTTCTGCATTCCCTTTCATGATTTCAGTATAGCATATATCCAACTATTTGGTTGACAAACCCAAGAATCGGACTATAATGTAACTAACCGTTTGGTTATACAAAACTCAAAAGATCAGGTCCGCTCACACTCTCGACCCGGCAGGGATGGTCCCCTGCCCGGTGCAGGCCGCGCGAGCAGATCCAGATAGGAGATCCAGGATGAAGACAAAAATTGCTCTCGTGACCGGAGCTTCCAGTGGCATCGGCGAAGCCACGGCAATCGCTTTACAGAAAAATGGGTATCAGGTGTACGCCGCCGCCAGGCGTCTGGAACGTATGCGGCCCCTGGAGGCCCTGGGCATCCGCCCGGTACGGCTGGACGTGACCGACGACGCCGTGATGCAGGAGACCGTGCGGGCCATCCATCACGAGGCCGGCGCCATCGACGTACTGGTCAACAACGCCGGCTACGGCTCTTATGGCGCCATCGAGGACGTGCCCATGGCAGAAGCCCATCGCCAGATCGAGGTCAACCTTTTTGGCCTGGCCCGCCTGACCCAGCTGGTCTTGCCCGCCATGCGCCAACAACACAGCGGGAAGATCGTCAACGTCACCTCCATCGGGGGGAAGATTGCCACCCCATTCGGGGGCTGGTATCACGCCAGCAAGTTTGCCGTGGAAGGTCTGAGCGACTCCCTGCGTAACGAAGTGCGCCAGTTTGGCATCGACGTGATCATCATCGAGCCCGGCGGTATCCAGACGGAATGGGGCGATATTGCCATGGACAATATGATGAAGGCTTCCCAACATTCCGCCTACCAAAACCTGGCGGAAAAAACCGTACGGGCATTCTCCGGGACGACGGCCAGCAACACCGATCCATCGGTCATTGCTAACCTGATCGTCAAGGCCGTGGCGGCCCGCAGACCCCGGCCGCGCTACCGGGCCGGCTACATGTCGTGGATCGTGGCCTTGCGCCGCTTTATCTCCGACGAACTATTCGACCGCCTGGTGATGGGACAACTGAGGT
>JAAZNB010000222.1 GCA_012798515.1 Chloroflexota bacterium | reverse complement strand
TTCATAACCGTGGCGCGGCTTCTGAGAGATCAACCCAAGGACAGCATAGCGAACCGACATGATCATCCCTAAATTAGTAAACGAGTGACTAATTATTGTAAATAGTATACGAGTTACTGCTTTTTGTCAAGATCGTCTTGCCGATTAAAAAGTAATACCCACTCCAAGCGTGGGTATCACTCAAGTACGTGGTGCTAACGCGATGAACTGTTATGTTACAGTTTTAATGTAGCCACCGCCCCCTCCTCTCACTCCACCGTCACCGACTTGGCCAGGTTGCGTGGCTGGTCTACGTCCAGGCCGCGCAGGGAAGCGATGTGGTAGGCCAGCAGCTGTAGGGGAATGACCGTCACCACCGGGCTGAGCATCCAGGGCGCCTCGGGCACCCAGAAGACGTTGTCCGCCAGGTCGGCGGCGCGGGTGTCGCCATCCGTGGCCACGGCGATCACCTGGCCGCCGCGCGCCTTGGCCTGCTCGATCTGGCTGATCATCTTCTCATACCAGGGGTCCTTGGGGGCGATGGCCAGCACCGGCATGTCACGCTCCACCAGCGCAATCGGCCCGTGTTTCATCTCGCCGGCCGGGTAGCCTTCGGCGTGGATGTAGGAAATTTCCTTGAGCTTCAGCGCCCCTTCGTAGGCAATGGGCATGTTGATGCCCCGCCCCAGGTAGAGCATGTTGCGCACATCTTTGAGCTGGCGCGCCACTTCCAACACGTCGTCTTCGCGGTCCAGGCAGCGGCCCACCAGGTCGGGCACCAGGCGCAGGTCGTTGACCAGGCGGCGCCGTTCGGCGCTGGTCAGCCGGCCGCGCAGGTCGGCCAGCAGCACGGCCAGCATGTACAGGTCCACCAGCGGGGCGGTGAACGCTTTGGTAGAGGCCACGCCGATCTCCGGCCCGGTCTGCATCGAAATAAAACCATCGGCCAGGCGCATGGCCTGTGAGCCGATGGCATTGACGATCGACCACAACAGGGTACCCTTCTGGCGGCCTTCTTCCATGGCTGCCAGGGTATCCGCCGTCTCGCCCGACTGGCTGATAGCCACCAGGGCAGTCTTGTCGTCCACGATGGGGTCGCTGTAGCGGAACTCGGATGCGATGATCACTTCGGTGGGGATGCGGGCAATGCGCTCGATGAGCAGCTTGCCCACCATCCCGGCATGAGCCGCCGTACCACAGGCGGTGATGACCACTTTTTCAATCTTCTGGGCGCCTTCGGGGGTCAGGTTGAGCTGTGGGATACGGATGCGTCCCTCATCGAAATCAACCCGCCCGGCCAACGTATCGGTCAACGAGCGTACCTGCTCGTGGATTTCTTTCTGCATGAAATGGCGATATTCGCCCTTCTCGGCCGAGACCGGGTCCAGGGCGATGGTGCTGATATTCACGTCCACCGGCTGCCCGTCCAGGGTCTGCACGCTGAAACCGTCACGAGTGACGATGGCCATCTGCCCTGATTCGAGGAAGGCCATGCGCCGGGTATGTTCCAGAATGGCCGGGATGTCCGAGGCGATGAACATTTCGCCCTGGCCAATGCCCACCACCACACCGCCAGCGTTGCCGATGCGGGCTGCAATGATCTTGTCCGGTTCCTGAGAGGACATCACCACGATGCCGTGCGCCCCGCGCAGATTGGACAACGTCTTGCGCACAGCCTCCACCAGGTCTTCCCCGGCGGCCATGTAGCGCTCCACCAGGTGCACGATGGTCTCCGTGTCGGTGTCCGAGTTGAAGGTCACCCCTTCACTGCACAGTTCTTCGCGCAGCTCCAGGTAATTTTCCACAATGCCATTATGTACCACCACCACCTTGCCGGTCGAGCCCAGGTGCGGGTGGGCATTGCGGGCGCTGGGCTCGCCGTGCGTGGCCCAACGCGTGTGCCCGATGCC
>JAAZNB010000221.1 GCA_012798515.1 Chloroflexota bacterium | reverse complement strand
TTCACGCTCTCGTGCGGATCTCTGGGGGTATGCCCGAGATGGCGCGGGTAAGCCGGCGCCCCTTGCCAGCCGTATCCGGTCGGGCGCACCCCATTCGGGGCATGATAATTGAAGCCCGGCCTGCTATATGAACGCTTGCCGAGGAATCCTGGCAGGCTTGATCGATCTGGCGTTTGCCATGCTGCTGCTCAAATCCTGTGTTCACCTCATGGTCCATGCCCTTTACGTTCATAACCCCTTCTAGAAGGCTTCCGTTTTTCATCTTCTAACGCCCGCCGATGGCGCCGGGACGAGTCCCCTTTCTTCCCATTTTTTACTTCAAATTTATGTTCCCCCGGGCATAAAGGCGCCATAATGTTAACAGGCGGTTAACTGCGCCGTGCCAGGCGCAGGACAGGCCGGTTGGAGGGGGACGGCTGAGCCACGCGCCACTTCCCCCAACCCGGTCACTACCCAGGCGGAACCCCGCCTGCGTCCAATTTCATAGTTCCAGATTTCATCACAGGTGGGTACATGAATCATCTGGCATCCCAAACCAACCCGAACCGATCGCACAGCGTCGTACCTGTGTGGATAGCCCTGCTCTTTGCGGGCCTGAGCGCCGCCGCCCTGTGGGCGCTGGTGAACGCTTCCTTGCCGGCCTCCCAGGCGGCCGTCTTGTGGGCCGGTCGCCTGGCTGCCGCAGCGGGCCTGGCGCTGGCCCTGGCCTTGCTGCTGGGACGGCTGTTCACCCGCTCCGCGGCGCAGGCCGACCTCCTGGCGGACGCCGGCGCTTCCCTGGCCGGCGAAGATACCCCCGCCCTGGCCAGGTCACTGGGGGCGCTCAACCTGGGCGACCTGACCCAACGCCTCCAGGTCGTCACCCAGGCCCTGCCGGACGATGACGGCCCCGCCGGCGCCTACAACCAGATCCTGGCGAACCTGAAAGACTGCGCCCATTCCTATAACTGGATCACCACCCCACCCTGCCGGCGCCTGTTCTACGTGGGCACCGACTCCTTCCAGGAAGGCCAGACGGCCGGCAAGGTGATGGGCGAGCTGCTCGGCGAGGGCCAGGTGCTGGTCGCCGGTCACCTGGTGCAGGATAACCTCAAGCTGCGCCGGGATGGTTTTCTCACCACCCTGCGCCAATCTTTCCCGCGCATGCAGGTGGTCCACGTCGTGAACACATCCGACCTGGACGACGGTCAGGTCCAGGAAACCTATCGTGACTGCCTGCGCCAGTACCCGCGCCTGGCCGGTTTTTACGCCACCGACCAGGAGACCTTGATGCTCATGGTGGACGTCCTGTCTGCCCAGGCGGCCCCTTCCGGGCGGATCAAGATCCTCTCCCACGACCTGAGCGACCGCACCGCCCGCCACATCCAGGATGGCACCATCACCGCCACCATCGATCAGAACCCCATGGCCCAGGGCTACGACCCCGTGATCTACCTTTACAATCACCTGGTCTCCGGGTGGCAGCCGTCCAGCGGGCGCCTGCTGTTACAGCCGGCGATGGTCACCCGGGACAACCTGGACCAGTTCTGGCAGATGGGCCGCGGGCCGGTGCAGGTCGCCTCCGGCGCAGACCGCCCGCGACCGGTAGACCAGCGCCCCAACCACCCGCTCAAGATCGCTATGGTCAGCCTGGACTTCGACTTCTTCAACACCGTGCGTGAGGGCGCCCTGGCCGCTGCCAGGCTGCTCCAGCCCTGCGGCGTGCAGGTCGATTGGCT
>JAAZNB010000021.1 GCA_012798515.1 Chloroflexota bacterium | reverse complement strand
TAGGGGTGCGCCCGACCGAACATTTCTGGCCAGGGATGCCGGCTTACCCGCCTCGCCTCGGGCCGCAGAGCAGCCGGGTTGCAATGGCCGTGAAGGGCGCCGGAGCGCCAGGGCGAGGAAGGCCGGCCTCCCCCCAGGCCGCAGAACCACCTCTTTTAGCGGGTCGGGCTTCTAAGGTGCTCCGACAGGGGTAAAAATGGCTAATTTCCATTAGCAGGTCGGGCTTCCAAAGTGCCCCGCTAGGGGTATGCCCGACCGAACACGGCCGGCCAGGGATACCGGCTTACCCGCCTCGCCTCGGGCATACCCCCAGAGATCTCCTCGGGATCATGAAAATGGCCGACGCCCCACACTGGCACGTTTGCTGCGACCGGGGGCCGGTACGACCGGAAAAAGAGGTGCGTTACCAACGCACCCTACAGAAGAAATCGCCCTACCCGGGACGCCGGGGCAAGGGGAGTTCATAACACCTTCTAGAGCCAAGGAATGAGCCCTTCCCATTTTTACGGAGGCAGAGATTTAGGGGGTTGACAGGCCAATTTGAAGATAGCCTTGCCCAAAACAGCCTCAAAGGGCCCCCGTTTTGATTTCACGTTATATAATAAGAGCATCCATCCCCAAAATTCGAATATGGAGGAAGGTATGCTCCTGAAACTATCCGGCTCGCAGAGCGACCGCGTCCAGTCTTTACGTTCCCGCCTGGTGCAATCTGTGCCTGGTATTTGCCCTGAACGCGCCCGCACCTACACACAGGCTTATCGCCAGTACTCCAACGAACCCCCCATCCTGTTACGCGCCAAAGCCCTGAAAGCTTACCTGGAAAACGTCAGCCTGGAGATCACCCCGGATGACCTCATCCCCGGGTGGCAGTCCTCCCATCCTCGTTGGGCGCCCATCTTCCCCGAATATTCCTGGAAGTGGATCTACGATGAGCTGGACACCTTTGAAAAACGGCGCTACGACCGTTTCAGCATCACGACAGCAGCCAAAGAAGAACTGCGCCAGGTGCTCCCCTGGTGGGAAGGCCGCACGTTGTTTGATCGCATCGCCGCCCGGCAGCCCGATTTCGTCAAAGACGCCGCCGGGTTGGGCGTGATCAGCTGGACCGGGCAGGCCACCTCCGGAGAAGGTCACATCGTCGTCGACCACCGCCTGGCGCTGGAGCAAGGTTTTGCCGGCCTGAAACAACAGGCCCAACAACGCTGCCAGGAACTTCCCCTGTACGAACCCGAAAGCCTGAGCAAACGGGATTTCTACGACGCCGTCGAGATCGTCTGCGACGCTGTGATGGCTTATGCCGGGCGCCTGAGCCACACGCTGGCAGAGGCGGCCGCCGTCGAAGCGCTGCCAGAACGCCGCCAAGAACTACTCGGCCTGGCCGAGGACCTGCGCACCGTGCCTGCCAACCCGGCCGGCAGCTTCCGCCAGGCCCTGCTCACCGTGTGGCTGGTGCACCTGATCCAGCAGATGGAAAGCAACGGCCATTCCGTTTCCCTGGGCCGCTTCGACCAATATCTCTACCCGTACTACGCCGCCGACCTGGAAGGCGGGCGCATCACCCCCGAGGGCGCCCTCGAACTGCTGGAACATTTCTACCTCAAAGTGTTCTCGATCATCAAGTTGCGCACCGAGAACCACTCGCGCACCCAGACCGGTTACCCCACCTACCAGAACCTGATGGTCGGCGGGCAGGACACCCAGGGACGAGACGTCACCAACCCCCTGAGCTACCTGTGCCTGGCTGCGCTGGCCGAAGTGCGTCTCTCCGAGCCTAATTTCTACATCCGCCTGCATCCCGGCACCCCGCCGGACTTCCTCGAAGAAGCCTTGCGCGTGGTACGCATGGGCTTTGGCATGCCGGCTTTCGTCAACGACCAGGTCGTCATACCCTCCTTCGAACAACGCGGCGTCTCGCACGCAGACGCCATGAATTACTCCACCATGGGCTGCGTCGAGGTGCTCATCCCCGGGAAATGGGGCTACCGCGCCAACGGCAAGAGCAAGCTCAACGTCCTGAAAGTGCTGGAGCTGGCCTTGAACGACGGCCAGGACCCGCAAAGCGGTTTGCAGCTCAAGAAGGGCCACGGCACGCTGCAAGACATGCGTACCTTCGACGAAGTACTGGCCGCCTGGCGGGAGCAACTGCTCTATTACACCCAGGCCCACGTTACCGCCGACAACATCAACGACCAGGCCCTGGAACAGATGGTGCCCAACGCCTTTTGTTCCCTGCTGGTGCACGACTGCCTGGAACGCGGCTGCCATCTCAACGCGGGCGGCGCGGTCTACGATATGACCAGCGGCTGCCTGGTGGGCATTCCCAACGTCGGCAACGCCCTGGTGGCCCTGAAAACGGTGGTCTACGACCAGAAGCTGCTGCCCTCCGGGGAAGTCTTGCAGGCGCTCAAAGAGGACTTCGCCGGCAAGCGCGGTGATGAGATCCGCCAGATCTTGCTGCACCGGGCGCCCAAATACGGCGAAGATTGCGACACTGCCGACGAACTGACCGCCACGGCCCTGGAAGATTACTGCCTGCTCATCGAGCAGTTCCACGACATGCGTTACGGGCGCGGGCCCATCGGGGGCACATATTTTGCCTCCACCAACACCGTCTCGCAGAACATCACCGCCGGCGATGTGGTGGGCGCCACCCCTGACGGGCGCAAGAAAGGCGAACCGACGGCTGACGGCGTCTCTCCCTCCCAGGGCACCGGCCGCGCCGGGCCCACCGCCATCTTCCAGTCCGTGGGCAAGCTGCCCACCGTGATGGTCACCGGTGG
>JAAZNB010000220.1 GCA_012798515.1 Chloroflexota bacterium | reverse complement strand
TGCTCACCTGGCTCTCGCAGCTGCGCGGCGAGCATTGGGAAGTCGATTCCGCCAACCTGGGCGGCGGGACGCTGGGCACCTTCTTCGCCCACACCCTGACCACCTGGATCGGGCCGCTGGGGGCGGTGATCCTCCTGTTCAGCTGGCTGCTGGTGGGACTGGCCTTCACCCTCGATCTGTCCATCCCCGAGCTGTTCCAGCTCTTGCAGCCGCTCTACCAGCGCCTGCGCCGGCGTATCCAGCAGGCCACCGCGCCCGCATCCACGCCGGCCGCCAACAACGCGGTCCCGGCTCGCCCGGGAACCCCCGCCGCCGCCCAGCCGCAGGGCAGCTCCGCTACGCCCCTGCCGGCCGATTTCAAGCCCCTGGGCGGAACGCCCGGCCGGGCTGCCGCGGCCCCCTCGCTCTTCTCACGCCCGGCGGCTGCTTCTACCCCGCCCCAGGCGCAGGCCACCCCGCCGGCCGGTGGCAACGGCCCCGCCCTGGCTGCGGCCCCGGACGCCCCGGCGCAGCCGGCCCTGCCGGCTCCCCCCTGGGTGCTGCCCGCCGTCGAGCAGATCCTCGACCCGGCCACCCCGGTCTCGGTGCAGGCCAACGTGGACCAGGAACGCGGCCAGCTGATCGAAGAGACCCTGGCTTCCTTCGGCGCCCCGGCGCACATCGTCGAGATCCACCGCGGGCCCACCGTGACCCAGTTCGGGGTCGAGCCCGAATTCATCGAGACGCGCAGCGGGCGCACCCGCGTACGGGTGAGCAAGATCGCCAACCTGGCCGACGACCTGGCCCTGGCCCTGGCTGCCCCGCGCATCCGCATCCAGGCCCCCGTGCCCGGGCGCAGCTACGTGGGCATCGAAGTGCCCAACACCGAGATCAGCCGGGTCAGCCTGCGCGAAGTGCTCGAAAGCGACCCGTTCACCAAGTCGCGCTCCTGCCTGCGCCTGGCCCTGGGCAAAGACGTGGCCGGTAAGCCTACCATCGGCGACCTGAGTGCCCTGCCCCACCTGCTGATCGCCGGCACCACCGGCTCGGGCAAATCGGTGTGCGTCAATTCCATCCTGTGCTCGCTGCTGCTGTACAATACCCCCGCCGACCTGCGCCTGATGTTGGTCGACCCCAAGCGCGTCGAGCTGACCGGTTACAACGGCATCCCTCACTTGCTGGCCCCCGTGGTGGTCGAAGCCGAGCGGGTGGTGGCCGCCCTGCAATGGATCCTGCTGCAGATGGACAGCCGCTACCACCGCTTCTCCCAGGTGGGGGTGCGCAATATCCAGGAATTCAACACGCGCATGCCGGCCGAGAAACTGCCCTACCTGGTGGTCATCGTCGACGAGCTGGCCGACCTGATGATGCTGGCCCCCGACGAGACCGAGCGCAGCATCACCCGCCTGGCCCAGCTGGCCCGCGCCACCGGTATTCACCTCATCCTGGCCACCCAGCGGCCCTCGGTAGACGTGGTCACCGGGTTGATCAAGGCCAACTTCCCCGCCCGCATCGCCTTCGCCGTGGCCTCTGGCGTGGACAGCCGCGTGATCCTCGACCAGCCGGGCGCAGAACGCCTGCTGGGCCGCGGCGACATGCTCTACCACGCCCCCGACGCGCCCGCCCCGGTGCGCTTGCAGGGCGTCTACGTGGGCGACAGCGAGATCCAGCGCCTGGTGGATTACTGGCGCACGGCGGCCGCCGAGCTGGCCACCGCCCAGCCGCCCGACTCCCTGGCCGGGTCTACCCAGGAAGCCGCGCCGTCCTTCGACGCCCCCAGCGGCCCGCCGCTCAAACAGGTGCCCCTGTGGGACGGCATGGCCGTGGACGAGGGCGACCCCTTGATGGGCGAGGCCGTCGAGCTGGTGCGCCGCGAGGGGCGCGCTTCGATCACCATGCTGCAGCGCCGCATGCGTATCGGCTACACCCGCGCCGCCCGCCTGATCGACGCCATGGAAGACAAGGGCATCGTCAGCCCCTCCCTGCCCAACTCACAGGTGCGCGAAGTACTCGACTACGGGCAGGGCGCCCCGCCGGTCGATGAATCTTGAAGGCTGGGATTTAAATTCAGGGGGTATGACTTACCCCATCTCCCCCCACTCGTAGAGGATCAAAGCCGTGGCGGCCATCGCCGCGGTCTCCATGCGCAGGATTCGCCGTCCCAGGGTCACGGCCGTGAAACCGGCCGCCTGGGCCTGGTCCACTTCTGCCGGGCTGAGGCCACCCTCCGGCCCAATCAATACGGCCAGCCTGGGAAGGCCGGCCAGCCCACGCAGGGCGGTTTGCAAGGCATGGGCGCGCTCCTCTTCCCACAGGATCAGGCGCGCCGGGTGCTGCCCGGCGTCCGCCAGGGCATCCGCATAGGACAGCGCCGGGTACAGCTGGGGCACGCGGCCCCGCCCGGACTGCTCGGCGGCTTCCTGGAGGATGCGCTGCCAGCGGGTACGCTTGTGCTCGGCCTCGCCGGCCGCCTGGACCAGCGCCCGCGAGGACAACACCGGCACAAAGGCCGCCGCGCCCAGCTCGGTGCATTTTTGCAGCATCCACTCGAATTTTTCCCGTTGGGTCAGGCACAGGTACAGCACCAGCTGCACGGCCGGCTCGCCGCCGGCCGCTGCCTGAGCGCGCACCTGCCCACTCACCGCCCCGGCCGTCACTTCGTCCAGTTCCACCACGAACTCCCGGCCGCCGCCGTCCAGCACCACCACCTGCTGGCCAGGGCGCAGGCGCAGCACGCGCCGGATCTGGCGGGCGGTCTCTTCGGGAAACCGCACCCGCTCGGCGCCGATGGCCTCTGGGGGCAGGAAAAAGCGGTGCATACCTACCTCACCCGGCTCTCAGTCGTGCTCATCGTCTTCCCCCTCGGCCTGGGCCGCGTCGCCCGCCCCGCCGATCACCACACAGTATTCGCCGCGCGGCTCGATGGCGGCGTAGCGTTCGATCAGCTCGGACAGGCTGCCGCGGTCGACTGTCTCATACAGCTTGGTCAGGTCGTTGGCGATGGCCGCCGGCCGGTCGCCGTACACGGCCAGGGCGTCCTCCAGGAAGGCTTTCAAGCGATATGGGCTCTCGTAGAAGATCAAGGTGTGAGGCGCGTGCTGGTCGACGGCCAAAAAGCGCCGCCGGGCGCCGGATTTGCGCGGCGGAAAGCCACGGTAGGTGAAGCTGTGCACCGGCAGGCCGGACAGGATTACCGCCATGATCAGCGCCGCCGCTCCCGGGATGGCCGTCACCGGCAGGCCGGCTTCCACCGCCGCCCGCACCAGGATGAAGCCCGGGTCGGAGATGGCCGGCGTGCCGGCGTCCGTCACCAGCGCCACCGATTTGCCCGCTTGCAGCTGGTCGATGATCTTGGGCAGCACGCGGTGTTCGTTGTAGGCCTGGAAGGCCACCTGCGGTTTCTTGATCTCGTAATGCTTGAGTAAGAACCCGGTCTTACGCGTGTCTTCGCTGGCTACCAGGTCGACCGATTTCAACGTCTCCAGCGCCCTGAGGCTGATGTCGCCCAGGTTGCCGATCGGTGTGGCTACCAGATACAGTGTTCCCGCAGTCATAGTTCTCCCCGGTGTGAAGTGCTGACAGTATATCATGGTTGGCCGGCAAGCAGGACCGAATCGCAGTCGTTCTGCGGCCTGGGGGAGGCCGACCCGGCGTAGGTTGGCTAGAGCGATCTGGCCAGGCACGCCCCTCCGTGGCGGAGACAGGCGGCCCCGGCGCCCCGGGCGGCCCGCGCCCGAAGCGAAAGCCAGCTTTCATGATCCCGAGCGGATCACCGGGGGTATGCCCGAAGCGAGGCGGGGAAGCCGGCATCCCGTGCTGGCCGTGTTCGGTCGGGC
>JAAZNB010000219.1 GCA_012798515.1 Chloroflexota bacterium | reverse complement strand
GCGTAGATTGGTTAGGGTGACCTGGCAAGAATATGCCTGCTCCGGCGGACGTGGAATGGCCAGGCGCCCTGGCCGATTGCGGCGCGTGGCCATTTGTATTCCCATTGGGGATGGTCATCGCCTGCTATCTTGCTCTAGCCGACTTACGCTAGGGCGTCCTCATCGACGTTGAGCGGCCAGGCCTCTCCCGCGCCGGGGCGGAGATGGGCGTTGGGGTTACGGGTGGGCGATGCGGGACAGGCGGTGGATCTGTTCGGCCAGGTCGTCGGGGCGGCGGTAATATTCCAGGGTGAGCACCTGGGGATGGATGCGCGGCAGGGTCCAATCCAGCAGGGCGTAATCCTCTGCCTGCAAGGATTCGTGGGCGTCGACCCGCCGGCCGTTGTGCAGGCGCGAGCCGCTGACGTGCAGGGCCACCACCCGCTCCAGAGGGAGCTGCGCCAGGTACTCGTGCACCTCCAGGCCCAACAAGGGGGCAGCCACCCGGGCATGGGACAGGTCCAAGAGCATCTGGCAGTCGCACGCTTCGACCACGCGGCGGATCCACTGCGGATGTGACTGCGGCGGCAGGGTCATGTTCTCTACGATCAGCGGAAGCCCCATCTGTGCCGAGAGACGCCGGGCGCGGCGCACGAAGCGCCCGGCGTAGAAAGCCGCTGGCAGGGTGGGCAGGCGCAGCCCGCGGTGGGCCAACATGGCGTGCCACAAGGGATGAAAAGTGAGGTGGACGGACAGCCAGGGTGTTTCGGTGCATTCCAGGTAACGCTTCAGGCGCTGGCAGTCCGGCGCGGTGAAAGCGTAGGCGCGCACCTGCTCGCTGGCGTGGAACAGGAAAGAACAGCCCGGGACTTCCCGGCGGTAGCCCTGGATCACTGCGGGGGAGACCCACGGGCCGACTTCGACACGGTCGATGGGCGCCTGGCCGGCCCGTATCAGGTCGACCAGGTAAGGGGAGTAGTTGACGGCGAGATCCATGGTGCTCCTCAAGGTGAGCAGGGCGGTCCTAGGCGGCGGCCGCCGGTTTGCGTAACAGCAGAGTGTACGACCAGGGGCGCCCGGTGCAGTCCAGCTCGTCGAAGCCGGCCCGGGTGGTCAGGCGGCGGACGGTCGCCTTGGGTTGGAAATGAGGGTCGGGGAGCAGCTCGCTGATGGACAGGAGCCCGCCCGGCTTGAGGGCGGCGAAGATCTCGTCCAGGGCCTCCTGGCGGTCGGGGATCTCGCCCAGGACGGTCACGAGCAGCGCGCGGTCGTAGTAGTCCTGTTCCAGAGAGCCGCTGCCGGCGCTGCCCAGCAGCAGGCGGATGTTGGGGATGCCGGCGGCGCTGGTGCGTTCCTGCACCCGGCTCAACATGGCCGGCTGCATGTCGAAGGCGGTGACTTCTCCGCCGGGTCCCACGCGTTGGGCGGCGGGCAGGGTCAGGCGGCCGGGGCCGGAGCCGTAATCCAGCACGCGCATCCCGGGGTGCAGGTCCACTTTGTCCAGGGTCCGCCCGGCGCCGGATTCCATCAGGGGATTTTCGACCAGCCAGCCGAGCCAGGCCGGGCAGGGTAGGGCCTGGCGGCGGGAGATCAGCCGCCAGGCGGCGGCGACCCCGGCCAGGGCCCCGACCAAGATCCATAGCGATTTTAGAAACTTTTTCATAATCAACTCATATCCAATACAAGAATTAATGGCGTCCCCACCCTGGCACCGGGCGCATCCCGGGCGGGGCTAAACGGGGGCCAGGCCTTCGAACAGGTCTCTCTCGACGTGGCCGTTGGCCACCTGGGGGTAAGCGCGCATGAAGCTTTCCTTGGAAGCGAACAGGTGGCGCAGTGCGCCGACCACTCCCTTGGCCATTTCACGCCCTCCCTGGCTGGCGTGGCAGGCCGATGCTTCGTCGCGCACGGTAGCCACCGGGCGGTAGTCGATCACGGCGTGCACGGGGAAGGAGACCTCGGCCACGGAGACCAGGTCGATGTCCTGGTTCTGTCCGAAGCGGCGCGGATCCCGGCCAAAAAGCTGCATGAGCCTGACGGCCACGCGCAGCATGGTGTGGGGCATGACGTGGAAATACAACTTGCTGGGCTGGTAAGGCGGCAGGGTCGTACCTTCCACGCCCTCCTGCCCACTGAGATGGAAGGCCTTGACGGTGGCTTCGTGAATGGCGATGTGGTCCGGGTGGCGGTAGCCCCCGATGGGGTCGAAGGTGATGACCACTTCCGGCCGCAGCCGGCGGATGTATTCCACCACTTCGGCGGCGACTTTCTCCTGTGGGGCGGCGGCCAGGGCCTGGGGGTGGTGGTTCTCGGGGGAGCCGGCCATGCCCGAGTCGCGATAATCCAGGAAGAACACGTCGGTCAGGCCCAGTGTGCCGGCCGCACAGCGCAGCTCAGCTTCGCGCCGTTCGGCGATGGAAGTGTAGCCTTGCATGTACTCTGCGGGCATCTCGCCCACTTCGCCGTGCGTGGCGCATACCAGATAAACTTGATAGCCCCGTTGGGCGTACAGGGCCAGGGTGCCGCCCATGCCGAAGGTTTCGTCGTCGGGATGGGCCAGGACGGCCAACAAGGTGGGCCGCTCATTTTGGGGGGTAGGAATTGCGTCAGTCATCGTAGGTTCTCTTTCTACAGTTAATCAATGCCTCCGCAGGATGCGTGAGGTCGGAAATGATGGTTGTCAAGGGCGGGAAGGGTCGCCTGCGGTAATTACCCCATTGCGTGGCACGACCGCCGGCGCCGTTTGCCGGTAGACAGGTACAAGTGTATCCCCTATCTCCTCTCGGATCAAGCAATTGGGTTGGATGGAGCAGGGTAAACGCATCTAAATTGCCAGAT
>JAAZNB010000020.1 GCA_012798515.1 Chloroflexota bacterium | reverse complement strand
GTCACCGAGAACAACCAGATCGCCCTCAACCAGAACCCGCCCATCCACGGCGTGCGCCCGGCCATCGACGTGACCTTGAGCTCGGTAGCCCAACACTACGGCAAGGCCGCCATGAGCGTGATCCTGACCGGTATGGGCAGCGACGGCACCAACGGTTCGGCCCTGATTCACAGCGCCGGGGGTTGGGTGGTCGCCGAGGACGAATCCACCTGCGTGGTGTGGGGCATGCCCCGCAGCGTCACCGAAGCCGGGGTAGCCGACGAGATCGTCGCCCTGCCCAACGTCGCCGCCAGCATCGAATGGGCCGTCAAAGCCTATTCCACCCGTTGAGAAGATTTACAGGTGCTCCATTATGGAACTAGAAACCTACAGTCAGATTAAAACTTCGGTCAAGCGCCTGCTCAACATCGATCTGACCTACTACAAAGATGAACAGATGCGTCGCAGGCTCGATTCCTGGTTGGTGCGCAGCGGCGCGCCGGATTGGGATGATTATTTCGATCGCCTGCGCGGCGACCAGCACGAGCTTTCTCGCTTTCGTGATTACCTCACCATCAACGTGTCGGAGTTCTTCCGCGACCTGGAACGCTGGATGGCGCTGCGCGGCCAGGTCATGCCGGCCCTGCTGGAACAGGCCCGCAAGGTGCACCCGCTGCGCCCGGCCCTGCGCGTGTGGAGCGCAGGCTGCTCCATCGGCGCCGAAATCTACTCCCTGGCCATCATGTTAGACGAAATGGCTCCTGGTTCCACCCATTACCTGTTGGCTACCGACCTCGACCGGGGCGTACTGCTCAAGGCCCGCGCCCACGGCCCTTACTCGGTAGATGAGATCCGCAACGTCAACCCGCAGCAGCGGGCGACCTATTTCGAGCAAACCGGCGCCCAGTACATGCTCAAAGATAGCCTGGCCAGGCGGATCACGTTCAAAGAACACAACCTGCTCAACGATCTTTACGAAAACGCTTTCGACCTGATCGTGTGCCGCAACGTGATTATTTACTTCACCACGGAGGCGAAGGCCGAATTGTATAAAAAGTTCTACCAGGCCTTGCGTCCTGGCGGCATCCTGTTCCTGGGCGGCACGGAGATCATCCCCCGCCCCGGGGACATCGGCTTCCAGAACGTCGGCATATCCTTCTACAGGAAGGGGGGACAATAGCCCTATGGGAATGACAATCGATGAGTTAATTCAGCGTGTTGGGCGGCTCCCACCTCTGCCACAGGCGGCACAAAAGGCCCTGGAGTTGATCCGTAATCCGCATTCCAACATGGCCGACGTGGCCCGGGTGCTGTCGATGGACGAGGTCATGACCAGCCTGGTGCTGCGTTGGGCTAACTCGGCTTTCTTCGGCCTCTCTAACCCGGTCTCCACCGTGCAGCAGGCCATCGTCTACCTGGGCCAGAACACCATCCAGAGCCTGATCCTCACCGCCTCGGTGGCCAATTTTATGGATCGCCCGGTGCCCGGCTACGGGCTGGAGCGCGGCGACCTGTGGAAACACGCCGTCGGCGTAGCCGCCGGCGCCCGCATCGTGGGCAGCCGCTTCGGCAACCAGTTCGCCGAGGAGGCCTATCACGCCGGGCTGCTGTGCGACATCGGCAAGCTGGCCTTCGAAGTCCTGCTGCGCAGCCCGGAGGTGGACCTGGCAGCGTGGGAAGGGCATTCCTTCGACGAGCTGGAGAAAGAGTATTTCGGCATCAGCCACGCCACCCTGGGCGCCGAGATGGTGCGCCGCTGGAAGCTGCCCACGTCACTGGTGGCCGCCATCACCTACCACCACAACCCCACCCAGGCCGGGGAGCACGTCTTGCTGGCTTCCACGGTCCACGTGGCCGACGCCGCGGCGATGATGCTGGGCATCGGCATCGGTACAGACGGCCTCCAGTACGAACTGGACGAAGAGGCCCTGAAACTATTGAACTGGAATGAACGCAGCTTCGAAGAGTTGTTCGACAAGATTGAATCGATCGTCACGGAAGCAGAGAACTTCATCGGCATGGTCAAGTGACCTTATTGCGGATCCAGGCCATCCAGGAGGAAATACTTAATGAATGTCAAGTTTATGAACCCGTTTATTGAGGCCGCCATTGAAGTCCTCAATGCCGAGGTGAATGTGAAAGTCGTGCGCGGGAATCTGGCCCTTCAAAGTTCCGCTTTAACTGCCGATGATATTACTGTGCTTATTAATCTGGTTGGCGAAATCCAGGGCGTTGTATTGTTCGGTATGTCGGTTTCTACCGCCCTGGGGCTGGTAAGCCAGATCATGGAACAGAAATTTACCGAGCTGGACAGCCTCGCCCAGAGCGGAATTGCAGAATTGGGCAACGTCATCTCCGGGGCAGCCACGATCAAGATGTCGGCGACGGGATACAACTCCACCATCTCGCCCCCCACCCTGATCGTCGGCAACGGCGCTCAGATCTCTACCCTGGACTTTGCTCGCATCGTGGTGCCGCTCCAAACCGAGTTGGGCAATATCGTTGTCCACCTCGCCCTGCGCGAAAGCCCGGCCGGCCAGAAGGGCGTCAACTTTGTCCCACTCATCCAAAGTGCTGTGGGCGGAAATCTTACCACGGGTTAGAAGCTCCCCGGCGCTCATTGGTACTGGTAGACCCCGCGAAAGGATGTTTGGATGAACGTAAAGTTTTTGAACCCGTTTTTACAAGCCGCGATAGAAGTATTGAAAGCCGAGACTGATCTCAACCTCGAGCGAGGAGAGCTCTGCCTGGAAAAATCTTCGTACCAGACCGACGATGTCACCACCATCATTTCCCTGGTCGGTAACGTGGAAGGCAACGTCTTTTATAGCATGAGCACGCAAACAGCCGTCGGGCTGGCCTCGCAGATGCTGGGGGAACGGCTCGACGAATTCGACAACCTGGCGCAGAGCGGCATCGCCGAGCTGGGTAACGTGATCACCGGGCGGGCCAGCGTGCTGCTCTCTGAAGCCGGCTTCGAAGCCACCATCTCGCCGCCCACCCTGTTGATTGGCAAGGGCTCCACCATCTCGACCCTCGATTTTCCCCGTCTGGTAGTGCCCTTCCACATTTCGTTCGGCACGCTGATGATCCACCTGGCGCTGCGGGAAGGCAACGCCAAGAAAATCAAAACGGCCCAGATTCCTATTCCAAACCGACCCAGCTTTTAGGCTGGTAGAAGGAGAAAAACAATGGAACTACAAATGGTTGTGTTTGAACTCGCCGACGAGCACTACGGTTTGGACATTGCCACCGTAGAAGGTATCATCAAGCTCCAGCCGATCACCAAGATGCCGCACACGCCCCACTTCGTGGAAGGCGTCACCAACCTGCGCGGCACCATCGTACCGGTCATCGACCTGCGCAAGCGCTTCGACCTGCCCCACCAGGACGAGACGGCCGAGTCTCGTATCGTGGTCGTCTACATGGACAAATCCAAAGTGGGCATGATCGTAGACGGTGTCTCCCAGGTGCTGCGCATCAACAGCGAGGCCATCGAGCCGCCGCCGCCCATGGCCACCACGGTGCATTCGGCTTTCATCAAGGGCATCGCCAAACTGGACAACCAGCTGGTGATCCTGCTCGACCTGAACAAGGTCCTCTCCCACGAAGAATATTCCTCCTTGCAGGCCGTCGCCTCGGCGTAATGCCGGGCCGCCGGCGGCGCGGGCGCGCCAGGGATGTCTGCTCACCCTGGCGGCGTTTCCACGTGTGCAGCGCGCTCCCCGTGTTTGACACAGCCAGGCCGTGTCAGACTCCATCGCCAGCACTTTACAAATGACCTTACCTGCCGGTGAAGGATAGGATTGGATTCCCGCCCGGATTCCCCGCTCGGGACCTGTCCACCACGGCCTGTATTTGCATGGAGATTGCCCGCCTGCCGGGCGACCTCGTCTGCACACCTGTTTCCAACAATTGTTTGCCTGTACCCGTGAGACCGCATTACCCCACAGAGAATGGACGGACCCATGATGGATAACAAGAAAAACAGATTGAATTTCAAATTATCGTTGCCCCAAAATATCAATTTTTCTAAACTCAAGCAGGTTAATTTATCATTTTTCAACACCCAATTTCGCAAGATGAAGGTCAGCCGCAAGATCATGGCCGGGTTCATCATCGCCCAGGCCGTGATGGTCGTCGTGGGCATCGTCTCCATCGTCCAGTTGATGAGCATCAACGGCACGGTGACCCACATGGCCGAAGAGCTGGCCGTCGAACGGCAGTTGTCTAACGAAATTGACGCCAAAATCATTTCTGCCCGTTATTACGCCAACCGCTACATCTATAACAAAGAACAGACCGACCTCAACACCTATAAAGAAGAGATGGCCCTGCTCGAAGACCTGATGCTCAAGGCCAAAGATGCGTCCACCTCCCCGGACCGCCTGACAATGCTGGACAAGATCGGGGCCCAGGCCCAGAAGTACGACGCCGCGGTGGACAAGGTGGTGCAATCCATGGACAACCGCCACAGCCTGGCGACCGTGGTGCTCGACGTGCAGGGTTCCAAGGCGCTCAAGGCCATCGAAAACATCAACACCAAGGCCTACGTGGAGACCGATTCGCTCACCCAGCAGCACGCCAGCAACGCCGAGAAGGCCATCATCCAGTTACAGCTCGACGCTTACAAGTACCTGGAAAGCGGGAACGAAGACCTGGCCAAGACCTACTACTCCTCGCAGAGCTCCACCGAAAAACTGATCGACCTGGTGCGCATCAGCGTGTCCGACGACAGCTCGCTCAAGATGGCCAAAGAGGCCCAGGCCGCCATCCTGGCTTACGGTGAAGGTTTCCAGTCCATCCAGGCAGAGTACCAGAACCAGGACGACATCATGCGCACCGAGCTGGACGTCTACGGCCAGGACATCCGCAGCACGGCCGAGAAGATCTCCGACGACGTGGGCCAGGAATATCAAGATCAAGAAGAAACCGTCCAGCGCCAGCTCTACATGACCAGCGGCATCCTGGGCGGGCTGATGCTCCTGGCCATCGCCGGTGGGCTGTTCCTGGGCCGCGGCGTGGCCCGCGCCATCACCGGCCCATTGAAGAGCATCACCGAGACGGCTTCCCAGATCGCCGATGTAGACCTGCCGGCCCTGTCCACCGAGATGTCCCGCCTGGCCAACGGCGACCTGACCCGTTCCCTGTCTATCTCCTCCCAGGCCATCGCCATCTCCAGCGAGGACGAGGTCGGCATGATGGCGCATATGTTCAACTCCGTCATCGGGCGCCTGCAAGAGGTGGGCGAGGCCTTCGAGAAGATGACCCACAACCTCAACGACGCCCTCAACCTGGTCTCGCAGAACGCCGTGCAGGTGCACAACGCCTCCGGCCAGCTGGCCAGCGCCGCCGACCAGTCCGGGCGGGCCGTGTCCCAGATCGCCACCACCATCCAGCAGATCGCCCGCGGCGCTTCGCAGCAGTCTGAAAGCGTCAATTCCACCGCCGCCTCTGTGGACCAGATGTCCCGCGCCATCGACGGCGTGGCCCGCGGCGCCCAGGAACAGGCCGGGGCAGTGGGCAAGTCTTCGGCGGTGACCTCGCAGATCAACGACGCCATCCAGAAGGTGGCCCAGAGCGCCGCTCAGGTGACCAACGAATCGGCCAAGGCGGCCATCGCCGCCCGTGATGGCGCCGACACGGTAGAAAAAGCCATCGATAATATGCAAAGCATCAAGAGCAAGGTGGATATCTCGGCCGCCAAGGTGAAAGAGATGGGGGCGCGCTCGGAGCAGATCGGTATGATCGTGGAGACGATCAACGAGATCGCTTCGCAGACCAACATGCTCTCGCTCAACGCCGCCATCGAGGCCGCCCGGGCCGGTGAACACGGCAAGGGCTTCGCCGTGGTGGCCGACGAAGTGGGCAAGCTGTCCGAGCGCTCGCGCGAAGCCACCAAGGAGATCGCCACCCTGGTCAAGGGTATCCAGAAGACCGTGGCCGAGGCCGTGAGCGCCATGGACGCCGGCCTCAAGGAAGTGGATTCCGGCGTCCAGCAGACCAGTGGGGCCGGGGAAGAGCTGAACAAGATCATCAAGTCTTCCGAGTCGGTCTACCTGCAAGCCGAACAGGTCTCCAGCGCCGCCCGGGACATGTCCAACTTCGCCAACGAGCTGGTGGCCTCCATGGACTCGGTCTCCGCGGTGGTCGAAGAGAACACCGCCGCTACCGAGCAGATGGCCGCCAGCGCCAGCGAGGTGACCCAGTCGGTGGAGAATATCGCCAGCGTCAGCCAGGAAAACAGCGCCGCGGTGCAGGAAGTGTCCGCTTCCGCCGAGGAGATGAGCGCCCAGGTCGAAGAAGTGACCGCCGCGGCCCAGTCTCTGTCGGAGATGGCCGGCAACCTGCAACAGATCGTGGGCGGCTTCATCCTGCGCCAGCAAGAAGTCCAGGGCAGCGCCCACCGGCCCGAGACGGTCGCCCCGGGCGCCCGCCTGAATTAGTCCGTCTTCTCCAGGGATCACACAGCCGCCCGGTGGCAGAACCGGGCGGCTGTTTTTATGCGGGTTATGGGGTCTGCCCTCAGGGCACGATGCCGGCGCAGGCCACCGAGTCGTCCGGGTAGCTGGCTTTGTCGCTCTTCCACTCGCGCCCGTCGATGAGCAGCTTGCACTCCACGGTGCCCGACTGGCTGGGGTTGCCCGCCGTCAGGTAGATTTCGGTCCCGCTGGGATTGGTGGCCGTGCGCGACCAGGGCGCCGTCACCAGGATGGCATTCTTGGTCGAGGCCACCGCATCGCTGTACGTCACCAGGGCCACGCCCCCGGTTGCCTGGACCCGGAAGGTGATGCTGTGCTCTTTGGACGGCCCCTTGAAGGCTCCGATGCCCCACAGCCAGATGAACACCACGACGCATACTACGATCACCAGCAGCGTCTGCATCAACAGTACTCTACGCGGGTTAGGGTTAACTCGATCCATAGGGTTCACCGGTTGATAGAAGGGATCAAATTTGAGGTGTTTGCGGGTGCTGCACAACCGCAAACACCTCAAATTCGGGCCTCTTTCACTTCATGCTGAGTAGTTAAGGAAACGGACAAAATTATTATAGTATAAAAATCCCTGACCCGTACCCGGCGATCCCCCCTGAATTTTCATCCGCCGCGAAAAAACCCAACCCCCCACCCCTCTGTTATAATTACCATCTATCCCGCTTAAAGGTGACCTCCATGAACCCCTTGCTCGGACAACCGGCGCCCGATTTTTCCCTGCCCAGCCACCTCGGCGACGAAGTACGGCTGAGCGACCTCTCCGGGAAAACCCGCGTGCTGGCCTTCTTCCCCCTGCCCTTCACCCCCATATGAACCAACCAGATCCCGTCCTACGAGGCCCTCATGCCTCGCCTGGCGGGATTGAATACCCAGGTTCTGGGTATCAGCGTCAGTCACGAAACCACCCTGAAAGCCTGGGCCGAGAGCCTGGGCGGCATCCATTACCCCCTGCTGGCCGATTTCTGGCCCCACGGGCAGGCGGCCCGCCAGTACGGCGTCTTCCGCCCCGAGGGCTACAGCGAACGCGCCCTCTTCATCGTTGATCCCCAGGGCATCATCCGCTACGTCGACGTGCACCACATCGACGACCAGCCCAACAACGACGTGCTGCTGGCCGAAGTGGTGCGCATCAACCCCGGGTTGGCCCGCCGGGCGGCCATCGACCCGGCCACCTGGCGCCAGGGCCTGCCCCACGGCGGCGTGGTGATGTACTGTACTCCCTGGTGCGAAGACTGTAAGCACGCCCGCCAGTGGCTGGCCGCCCACGAGGTGGCCTACACCGAGGTGAACATCCCCCAGACCCCCGGGGCCGAGGAGCAGGTACGCTTGTGGAACCACGGGCCGTTGATCACCCCCACCTTCGACATCGACGGCGCCATCCTGTCTGACTTCGACGAGAACGCCCTGGCGCGGGCCCTGGGCCTCAGTTAGCCGGCCGCGCCCGGCGCCACCGGCGCCCCAGCTCCCGGCGCAGAAAAGGGTACAGGGCGCACACCCGCCAGAAGGCCACCGCGGCCATGCCGTGCGCCATGACGGCGAAGAAGGGCGGCGTCTCCAGGGTGTAATACGTCCAGCACAGGCGCGTGGTGCCCCAGCGCTCCAGGAAATACCCCAGCCCCGTGCCGGCCAGGAACACCAGCAGCAGCGTGCGCCGGTTGCCCTGCGGCGTGCCTACCAGGAACAGGCACAGCAGCAGCGCCATCTGGGTCAGCGAAAGGTGGCGGGTGGGCCACACGAAGGCCAGCATCTGCCCCAGGAAGAAGGGGAAGACCACCGCGTAGCCCCAGTGAAAGAGCGACTCGGGCAGCCGGCGCGTCCCGCGCAGTAGCAGGCGCTGGATGCGGTCGATCGACAGCGTGGCAATCGGCCAGGCCGGGATGATCCACAGCGGCGGGCGCTCCAGGGTGTAGTAGGTCCACAAAGAAGTCTGCGTGCCCCAGCTCTCGATCACCAGCCCGCCGGCCAGCCCCACCACGGCGATCAGGGCGTCCCGGCGCAGGTC
>JAAZNB010000218.1 GCA_012798515.1 Chloroflexota bacterium | reverse complement strand
GGGACGGCCGCCGGAGCGGCCCGGGGACGACCCCACGCGGAGCGTAGGGTCGAGACCAGCTTGCCAACCGATTTGCTCCCGGTTGGCGCGCTTGAGCCGCACTCGTCCACTGCCATGATCTGGCTGCACGCTCTCTTCTTGCTCTTCGGGTAGGGGAAACAGGCTCGGCTCCATCGTTTTTCCTCCTGGGAAGGGTTGCCTTATGGATGGTCATAATTTACCCCATCCTTCATGTTTTGCAAACCCCCTATTCTTTCACACCCTCGGAGCGTAGGCCTAGGAAGTCGTGAAACGCACCGCTTTCCCGGCACACGCGGGCCCCATGGCCAACGCGGGCACCTGGCCGGCGGTGAAAGAGCACCCCCTCCTGCACCTCCCCCATTTTTCCAGAACAAAATGGGGGAGGGAATAACGGCGGCCGCAATCGCACCCTGCGCCGGGGCCCCCCTCTCTCTGGCGCACCCGCTCTGCGGGTGTGCCGGGGCGGGGCCGCTCCAGCGGCCGTGAGGTCCGGCAGGGCACGATGGGGACGGCGCGGCTCACCGGGCGCAGAGAGGATGTGAATGAATTAGAAACATGGCGCGCTGACCCCCATATGTGCTAGCAGAAAGCCCGCTCAAACCGTACTAGTGGGGGTTGTGTCCCCCGGAAATCAATTCTTTCACAAGCTCGGAGCGTAGGGTCGAGGAGGGGGTCGAGGGAGCAGGGGCTCCGGCGGGGGGGCGTTTGGCCGCCTCAATTGACCCAGCCCAGCCAGGTGACGTAGGCGGCGGGGTCCAGGCCGGGCAGGTCGAGCCCGGCGCCGGTGGAGGCATCCACCAGGCGGAGACGGGGGGGATCGGTCTCGATGTAGGCGAAGAAATCGCCGCCGGGCGACCCGGCAAAATACGCCAGCATGCCGGCGCGGGCCAGCAGCGGCCCGCTGGAGCCATCCCAGGCGAAGCGACGGAATTCGAGCAGGCCCTTGCCACCCGCCTGGTGATCGATGTCGATGCCCAGGAGGTGCTCGCCATCCAGGGCGACCTGGTAATCGAACAGGTGCCGGTCGATGGCGGCCCCGTCCTGGCGGGCCCCGCTGGAGGGGTCGAACAGGCAGAACCGGCGCTGGGCCTCGCTGGGGTCGGTGGGGCACAGGGCCACCACCTGGCCGCCGGCCGGGTTCCAGTGCGGCACCAGCTCGCTGGTCTGCGGGCTATCGGAGAGGTTGATCAGCTCCCCGGGCCGGCCCTGCTCGTCGAAGGGCAGGAGGAAGACGTCCATGGCGCCGCTGCTGCCCGGAGCCGTGGAACTGCCCGAGAGCAGCAGGCGGCGCCCCGTGGGCGAAAACTGCGGCGCGCCGGCTTCTAACCCCGGGGGGAGATCCACGTACTGCACCGGGCAATGGCCGTCCTGGCGGCAGGCCAGGTCGATCCAGCCGAGGCGCGCCAGGGGCTCTCCCGGGGCAGGCAAGCGATTGGTCTGCTGGAAGGCCACCAGGCGGCCGTCGGCGGACCAGGTGGCGGCCAGCTCGTTGCCCTTGACGTTCTGCGGGCCGAAGGGGAAGGCCGCCAGCAAGCGCGGCCGGGCCTCGTCGAAGCGCAGGGTGAATAATTGAGCCCCACGGAAGAACGTGAACCCGTCCTCCTGCACCAGGGTCCCGGCCACGTAATCGATCCCCTGGCGATCGGGATGCAGGTAGACCTGGAAGACCTGCCCCGGCAGGTCGGCCACCCACTGTGGGGCGGAGGGCAGGCCCGGGCCGGCGGCGTACAGGGCGGTCGTCTCGCCCTGCAAGACGGTGAAGAGCAGGTCGCCGGGCTGGGGCCGGCGCTCGCCGGAACGATAACTCTCCAGGGGCAGCGGCGTGGCGCTGGGGGCCGGGGAAAAACTGCCCGGGTCGGCCGTGGCCACCGCCGGCGGCGGTGTGGCCGGCGCAGCGGCCGGGGTGGGGGTGAAAGTGAATTCGAAGGGGCCGGATACGATCAGCGTGGCGCTCACCACGGGCAGTTCGAGCACGCCGTGCAGGGCGCCCTGCGGGCGCAGCAGCTCCACGAAGAGATCCTTACTGCCATCCAGGTTGCCGCTGCCGTACAGGTCGTCCACCCGCTCGGGCTTCCCCATTTCCAGCGCCAGGGGAGTGAGCCCGTTGGCGCTCTCGACCGGGCCGGCCTCGAGGGTCAGGCGCAGGCTGTTCACGCCATCGCCCACCAGGGTGGCCTGCCGGAAGTGCACAGAGGCGCCGTATACCTGGACGGTGGCGTCCAGGGGGATGACCTGCCCCGGCCGGGGATCGTCGCCCACGTCTACGCGGATGAGCTGGTCGGGGATATCGGCCCGGGCCAGCACGGCGGGCAGGGTCAGGGTGAGCGGGCCGGAAGCGGCGGGCAGGGCGGGGAAGGTCAGCGTGCTGCCCTGTTGGCCGCTGAGGGAGTAGACGCCGCCGGCGGCGTCGCGCAGGCTGACCGGCCGGTCCGCGTCGCCCCAGGCCAGGCCCTGCCAGGCATCGCCGGGCAGCAGGCCCGGGGTGGTGGACTGAGCTTCCAGCAGCAGGGTGGTGTCGTGCGCCCCGGCCGCGGCGGCCAGCAGGCACACGCGCAAGCCGTGGGCCGCGGCGCACAGGTCCGCCGGGGTGGGGGTGAGCGCGCCCGGCGCCGTGGATGGCCCGGGATAAGGGACGATGCGCACGTCGGGCAGGTTGGACTGCCCGGCCGGGATCCATTCCAACGGCAGGCGCCAGCCCTCGGGCAGCGCCAGGGTGACCGGGTCCATCTCCGCCGGCAGGGCGGGGAAAGTGAGCACCAGGCGCGACGCGTCGTGGTCATACTGCCAGGCAGTGACCTCCAGGCGCGCCCCGGCGGCGTCTTCCAACCAGGCGCCCTCACCCGAAGCGGGTCCGGCGTTGTACTCCAGCCACAGGGTAGTGGACTGCCGTGTCGCCAGGCCGCGGGTGGCGGTCAGGATGGCGCCGGCGTGGCCCTGCATCACCGGGTTCCGCAGCACCCGGGTGCTGTCCAGCGGCACAAAACCGATTTCGGGGAAATACACGTAGCCCAACAGGCGCCCGGCGGCGGCCAGCACCGGCTGGCGGAAAGCCAACAGGGCGGCCAGCAGGGCGACCACGGCCAGCGCCGCCCAGGCCCACCGCCGGGGGAAGGCCGGGGCGCGGCGGGGGGCGGCCCCACGCGCCGGCAGGCGGATCTCGT
>JAAZNB010000217.1 GCA_012798515.1 Chloroflexota bacterium | reverse complement strand
GCCGGGCTGCACGTCCGCGCCAGCGAATGGTACGAAAGCCACGGCTGGATGCTCGAGGCTTTTCGCCATGCGGCGGCGGCCCATGACGTCGAGCGCGCCGAACGCCTGATCGAGAACAAGGCAATGGGCCTGCACCTGCGTAGTGTGGCCACCACTATCCTGGACTGGTTGGAGGCGTTGCCGGCCGCGGTGCTGGATGCCAGGCCCAGGTTGCGGGTCAGGTCTGCCACGCTGGCGTTGATGGCCTGGCGGATTCACGGTGTGGAAGAGAAGCTGCTGGCGGCGGAGGCAGCCCTGCAGAATTGCGCAGCGGATGCCAACACCCGCGATCTGACCGGACAAATTGCCTGTGCCCGGGCCACGCTGGCGCTCATCCGCTATGACCTGAAGACTATGCTGACCCAGGCGCACCGGGCCCTGGCGTACCTGCCTGTGGAGAACCATACCTTTCTCTTTACGGCCAACTGGGCTCTGGCCACGGCCAACCTGCTCCTGGGGGATCGCGTTACAGCCGCCCGGGCCTGCCAGCAGGCCATCGACTTCAGCCAGAAATCGGGCAGCGTCTTTTCCAAAATTTTGGCGACCACGATCTCCGGTACTTTGCAGCACATGGACAACCAGTTGCACCAGGCCGCCGAGACGTACCGGCGCGTGTTGGAACTGTCCGGCGAAAACCCCCACCCGAACGCCGGGAATGTGCAGCTTGGCCTGGCGGAGATCTACTACCAATGGAACGATCTGGAGAGCGCCGCCTGGCACGCACAGCACAGCCTGCATGTCATGCAGCAATATGACCAGTTGATCGATCGTTTTATCCTCTGCGAAGTCTTCCTGGCTCGCCTGCAACTGGCCCGGGGTGATACCGCCGGCGCCGCGGCGCGGTTGGCCGGGGCCGAACGATCGGCGCGCCAGCAAAATTTCCGGCTGCGGCTGCCGGATATTGCCGCCGGGCAGGTGTGGGTGCTGATCCGGCAGCGCCGGCCGGAAGCGGCCGCTGCGCTGGCCCGGCAATATGACCTCCCGCTGAGCCTGGCGCAGGCGCTCATCGCCCAGGGCGACCCGGCCGCGGCGCGGGCAGTGCTGGACCCCGTGCACTGGCAAATGGAAGCGCGGGGCTGGGCAGACGAGCTGCTCAAGACCATGGTTCTCCAGGCCGTTGGCCTATCCCTGTGCGGAGTAGAGGACCAGGCAGAGCAGGTGTTGGACGAGGCCCTGGCGCTGGCCGAGCCGGGCGGTTTTGTCCGCCTCTTCGTAGACATGGGGGCCCCGATGCAGGCACTCCTGGCGCGGGCCGCCGGGCGGGGTATCCGGCCGGCTTATGTCCACCAGCTGTTGGCCGCCTTCGAGGCGGAGACGCGGGAGGAAGGCCTCACGGCCTCCGTTCCGGATCCTTCGCGGCCTGTGGATGCCTTGACCCCGCGTGAGTTAGAAGTCCTGCGCTTGATCGCCCAGGGCCTTTCGAACCAGGAGATCGGCCAACGCCTCTTCCTGGCCCTGGATACGGTCAAAGGCCACAACCGCCGGATTTTCGAAAAATTGCAGGTACAACGGCGCACCGAAGCCATCGCCCGCGCCCGGGCG
>JAAZNB010000216.1 GCA_012798515.1 Chloroflexota bacterium | reverse complement strand
GGCCCTGGATTATTCGTACGTCGACCTGGACGGGGCGGCCGGCGTGACGGCTGCCCTGGCTTACCTGGCCGGGCAGGGGCACCGGCGCATCGCCTTCGTCACCCCACCCCGGGGGTTGATGTGCACCCGGCAGCGCATGCAGGGCTACCGGTGCGGCCTGCAGGATAACGGCCTGCCCTTTGAGGCCGATTACGTGATCGAGGGTGGTTTCAACGAGCGGGCGGGCCAGATCGCGGCCCACCTGCTGCTGGACCTGCCCCGCCCGCCCACGGCCATCCTGGCGGCCAACGACATCTGCGCCTTTGGAGTGATGCGCGCCCTGCAGGTGCGTGGGCTGCAAGCCGGACGGGACGTTTCGGTGGTGGGCTTCGACGACATCAGCCTGGCCAACCACTGGCATCCCACGCTGACCACCATCTCGCAGCCCTTCCGCAAGATCGGTTTTGCCCTGATGCAGTCTTTGCTGGCGGTCATCTCCGGCGGGGAGCGCCTGCCGCAGACCGTCCTGGAGCCCGGCCTGGTGGTGAGGCTGTCCAGCGGGCCGGCGCCGGCAGCGTAAAAATTTTAACCCCGGGTTGAAACGTTTCAATTCGGGCGACTCGAAACGATCCCGGGAGATTACTTCCCGGCCGGTGTTCCCTGGAAAATGCACCTTATGTCCCACCCAACCCATTCACAGGAGGCTTGTAGATGAAAAAGAGGATGTCGGCTTTGTTTGCTTTGGGCATGATCGCGGTCCTGGCGCTCTCCGCCTGCGCCCCGGCGGCCACGCCCACCCCTGCGCCGGAAGGCAGCGGCGCCGGAACGCAAGAGGACGCCCCCGGCGAGGCGGCGGCCCCGGCCAGCGACGCGGTGGTGGAAATCACCTTCTGGCACACTTATAATGAAGAAGGCGCCGAAAACGATATGCTGGTCAAGACTTTGATCCCCATTTTCGAAGAGGCGCACCCTGACATCAAGGTCAACGCCGTGTCGGTGCCGTACGACAACTTCCGGGAGAAGCTGCTGGCGGCCATCTCGGCCAATACCGCCCCGGACCTGATCCGCACGGACATCATCTGGGTGCCCGAGCTGGCCGAGGTGGGGGCGCTGGCGGCGCTGGACGAGGTCATGCCGGATTTCGAGGACTACCGCTCGAACGTTTTCGAGGGTCCGTTGAGCACCAATTTCTGGAAAGATCACTACTACGGGCTGCCTCTGGATACCAATACCAAGGTGTGGCTGTACAACGATGCCCTCTACCAGGAAGCCGGCCTGGATGGCCCTCCCGCCACCCTGGCCGAGCTGGAGACCGCCTGCCAGGCCATTCAAGAGGTGAACCCCGAGGCTTCCCTGTTCGCCGCTGACGGGATGTATTCCTGGGTGACCCTGCCCTGGGTGTGGAGCTTTGGCGGCGACATCACCGACGAGGGCATTACCACGGCCAGCGGCTACATCAATAGCCCCAAGGCGGTGGCGGCTTACGAGTACCTGCTCCAGCTGTATGACGAGGGCTGTATCGCCCCGGTGATCATGGGCGACGGCGTGGACCCCTACGCCGGTTTTGCCGCCGGCACCTACGCCAGCATGGACAACGGCCCGTGGGCCTATTCGATCCTCAACGGGCAGTATCCCGATTTCGAATTCAGCGCGGCGCTGTTCCCGGCCGGCGAGGCCGGCTCGATCGAGATCGTGGGCGGCGAGGACATCAACCTTACCCAGCAGTCTCAGCACCCGCAGGAAGCCATGGAGTTCATCCGCTACCTGCTGAGCCAGGACTACCAGCTCAAGATGATGGAAGTGGGCCAGATGCCGGTGCGCGCCGACCTGGCCGACAGCGATGCGGTCAAGAACCACCCCTTCCTGGGCACGTTCTTCGAGCAGATCGCCACATCCAAGGCTCGCACGGCGCATCCGTCCTGGAACCAGATGGACACCATCCTCACCGACGCCGGGCAGTACATCTTCCGGGGGGAGAAGACGCCCCAGCAGGCCCTGGACGACGCAGCGGCCCAGATCGACGAACTACTCCAACCCTAGCACGACCTGAAGCCAAGGCCGGGGCCAGCACTTCCCCGGCCTTTTCTGAAACCGGAGCCTGCATGCACACTTCTCGTTTGCGCCACAACCTGACCGCGGCCCTCTTCCTGCTGCCCGGCATGCTGGTCTTGTTCCTCTGGCTGGTGTACCCCATGCTTTCGGCATTGAATATCAGCCTGCGGGACTGGAGCATCATGCCGACCCAGCCCAGCCCCTTCGTCGGCCTGCAAAACTACGCCCACGCTTTCCAGGACGCCAATTTCTGGCTGGCTCTCAAGAACACGGCCGTGTACGCCCTGGTGACGGTGGTCGGGCAGCTGCTTCTCGGCCTGGTGGTGGCGCTGATGCTGGAAGAGGTCACCCACGGGCGGGTGGTCCTGCGCACACTTTACTACCTGCCGGTGGTGACCTCGTGGGTGGTGGTCTCTTTGTTGTTCAAATACCTGTTCAACTCCAGCCCGGCCGGCCTGATCAATTACATCTTCGTGCACGTGATCCCCCTCCTGCCTGAGCCGGTGAGCTGGCTGACCGAGGCCGGCACGGCTTTCGTGGCCATCGACGCCCTGGGCATCTGGAAAGGGGTGGGCTTTGCTATGGTGATCTACCTGGCGGCGCTGCAATCCATCCCTGCCGAGCTGTACCAGGTGGCCGCCATCGACGGAGCCGGCTACTTCCAGCGCCTGGGTCGCATCACGCTGCCCCTGATCTTTCCCACCACCATGATGGTCATCGTCATGCTGACCATTGGGGCCTTCCAGGCCTACATCCCGGTGGCCCTGATCACCCAGGGCGGCCCGCTGCACCGCACGGAGTTCGTCATCAGTTACATGTACGCCCAGGCCTTCCAGAACCTGGATTTCGGCTACTCTTCGGCCCTGGCTTACATCCTGGCCGCCATCGTGTTTGGCGTCAGCCAGGCGCAGCTGCGTTTCGTCAAATCCAGCGCCCTGTCCGGGTAGAAAGCGAGCGTGTGGAATGAAGGTGAAATTCAAAAAGGGACTGCGTGAATTTGTGCTGCTGGCGCTGCTTACGGCCGGGGCGCTGGTCACGGTGACGCCCTTCCTGTACATGATCTCCACGGCGCTCAAGGGCCCGGTCTACGTGTTCGAGATCCCGCCCCGGCTGATCCCCGAGGCGCCCACCTGGCAGAACTTCGTGGATGCCTGGACGGCCAACCAGTTCGGACGTTACTTTTTCAACAGTATCCTGGTCACCCTGGTGGCCGTGGCCGGCATCCTGCTGCTGGCCTCGATGATGGCCTACGCCTTTGCCCGCTACGATTTCTGGGGCAAGAAAGCCCTGTACGCCCTGGTGATCTTCTTCATGACCATGCCGGCCATGAGCCTGATCGTGCCGCAGTTCATCCTGGCGCGCGACCTGGCCCTGATTGATAGCCTGGCCGGGCTGATCGTGATGGATATCGCCCAGAACGTGCCCTTTGCCACCTTCTTGCTGCGTGGTTTCCTGGAGGAAGTGCCCAAGGAGATCGAGGAGGCGGCCTGCATCGATGGCGCCTCGCCGTGGGGCATCTATTGGCGCATCATCCTGCCGCTGTGCAAGCCGGCCCTGGCTACCTCGGCCATCATTGCCTTCCTGGGAGCCTGGGACGAGTACGTGTGGGCCTCGACCATCATCAACACACCGGAAAAGCGCACCCTGCCGGTGGGGATCGCCGTGTTCCAGGGGGTGCATACCACCAACTGGGGGCTGGTCTTTGCCGCTTCGCTGATCGCCATCGTGCCGGTCCTGATCCTGTTTATCTCTCTGCAAAAATATTTCGTTAAAGGAATGGTCGCCGGAGCGGTCAAAGGTTAATTATGAAGGGACTTTACCAACGCAGCCTGGAAATCTTACGCAACTACCAATCTCGGGAAGGGGCCTTCGTGGCCAGTCCCGAGTTCGACACTTACCGGTATGCCTGGTTCCGGGATGGCGCCTTCTGCGCCTATGCCCTGGCCCTGGCGGGCGAGACCGGCGGCGCGGCGCGTTTCTTCACCTGGTCCAGCCGGGTCGTGCTGCGCTACCGGGCCAAGATCGAGGCCTGTATCCAGGCCGTGGGCCGGGGCGAACTGCCCGGCGCAGCCGACTGCTTCCACAGCCGCTTTACCCTGGAAGGGGAAGAGGTGCCCGGCCACTGGGGGCACCACCAGCTGGACGGCCTGGGCACCTGGCTGTGGGCCCTGGCGGACTTCCAGGCCAGGCGCCCGGGAGAGGACCTGCCCGGTGAGTGGGAAGCCGCGGCCGCCCTGGTGCAGGACTACCTGGCAGCCATGTGGCCGTATCCCTGCTCCGACTGCTGGGAGGAGAACGAGACCGGACGGCACACCTACACCCTGGCGGCCATCTACGCCGGGATGCAAGGCTACGCCGGGCTGAGCCGGCAGGCAGGCGCCCTGGCCATGGCGCAGCGAGTGCGCCAGTACCTGTTGGCGCACTGCACCGACCAGGGCGCCTTCGTCAAATCGGTCGGCTCCGGGGAGATAGACGCCAACCTGATCAGCCTGGGCGTGCCGTACCGGGTGGTGGCGGTGGACGACCCGCGCTACCGGCGCACCCTGGCGCGCATCCAGGCAGAGCTGGCCACGCCCACCGGCCTGCACCGTTACCGCCAGGACAGCTACTACGGCGGCGGCGAATGGGTGCTGCTGACCGCCTGGCAGGGGTGGGCCGACGCTGCGGCCGGAAAACTGGAACGAGCGCAGGCGGCCCTGGCCTGGGTGGAAGCCCAGGCGGATGCAAACGGGAACCTGCCCGAGCAGGTTCCGCACTGCCTGTTGGCCCCTCAAAGTTATACAATGTGGGAAGAACGTTGGGGCCGGCCGGCTTCGCCGCTGTTGTGGTCCCACGCCCAGTACGTCATCCTGTGTCACGCGCTGCAAGAAGCGCAGGGAGAACCCCGCCCATGACCGACCGACCGCTTTCCCCCTTCCCCGCCTGGGTGGCCGACGCCGTGTTCTACCAGATCTTCCCGGACCGCTTCTGCAACGGCGACCCGGCCAACGATCCGCCCGGCACGGGGCGCTGGGGTGACCTGCCTACGCGGGAGAACTTCTCCGGCGGCGACCTGCGCGGCATCCTGGATCACCTGGACGAGCTGCAAGACCTGGGGGTCAATGCCCTGTACCTGAACCCCATTTTCCGGGCGCGCCACAACCACCGCTACGATACCTGCGATTATTTCCAGGTCGACCCGGCGCTGGGGGATCTTAGCCTGCTCCAGGCCCTGGTGGGCGAGCTCCACCGGCGGG
>JAAZNB010000019.1 GCA_012798515.1 Chloroflexota bacterium | reverse complement strand
GGCTTTCACTTCCGTTTCGCTCAGGTAATGCAGCACACCTTCGGCGATCAGCAGCCCGGGCCGGCCCCGTGGGACTTCGTCCAACCAGCTTAAATCCTCCAGCGGCGCACCAACCATGTGATAGGCGTCTCGCCCGGGAAACAACTGGCGGCGCAAACCGATCACATCGGGATAATCCACGTCGAACCATTGGACGCTGGCCGGCGGATTGACCCGGTAGGCCCGGCTGTCCATCCCGCAACCCACCTGGATGACGACCGCGTCCGGGTGCTCGGCCAGAAAGCGGCTCGTCAATAGATCGAAGGTCGCCGCGCGGGTGGCGATGATGGTACATCCGATCTCTTTCCACATGCTCCACGAGCCCACTCCCCGGTATTGCTTGCTGATGTCATAATCGATATGCCGCATCGCTTCTTCTGCCCAGGGATCGTGCAAAATGGGATTCTTCCACTGGCTCTGAAGGGCTCGCCCACTCAAGGTCATGAGCATCGTTTCTTTCTCTTTGGTGAAGTGGATCTTATCGGTTGTCATCGGTCGCTCCTGGGGGTATCGCCTGCTTTATGTCCTTCGCCTGTTTGATTCTTTCCAGCTGTGCTCGCGCCGCCGTGGTAATTTGCCGGCAGATGGCTTTTCCCGCCTCGCTGTTGCCGCCATCGGTTGGCATCAGGGCACGATCCATCATATCGGCCAGTGCTTCCATGACCGCATCGTAAGGCGGAAACTGGGCAGACGGTTTGAAATCCCCAATGGTCAACTGGCCATACGACAGCATTTCGATAATGTGTAAGATCACAGCCGCATCGATATCCTGGCGAACCGCTCCCGCCGCTTGCAGCGCCAGAAAGAAACTGGATGTGTTCATTCCGGAATACATTTGGGTGAAGATGTTGTCTCGCTTGCGCAGGTAGTTGCCGATCACGCGCTGGTCGCGGCGCAGCATTGCGGCGATCAAGGGGTGACAGTTCACCGCATGAAAGAGCGCCCGGTAGAATCCACCAATCGTCCCACCGCGCGGGTCGGCATCGATCTCATCCAACCAGGTCTGGGCATATCGCATATATTCATCGTACAGGAGCGCTTCGAAAAGCTCCTCTTTTCCCTTGAAATACAGGTAGACTGTTCTACGACTCGCGCCTGCTTCCACTGCAATATCGCTCATGGTTGTCTTGTCATATCCCAACCGGATGATGACGGCTGCGGCTGCATCGAGAATCTGTTGCTGGCGTTCGTTATTGTCGGGCATTCATGCTCTCTCTTTCAGCCATGTGCACTTAATGCACAATATATGTTACTTTGTGTAGTATACCAGGGTATAGGTTTAAGTCAAGACCGAATGCCTGACGGTCCTCTTCTCCCCCATCAACAACAACGCCGGCGCGGGTACCCGCGCCGGCGCATACACACCATTCCTGAACGAAACTATTTCACTTCCATATCCCGGCTGGCCAGGATGTCGATGCCCGTGTCCAGCACGTTGGAAAGCACCACGGCGTCCACAGACACCGGCGCCTCGACCTCGACCGTACGCAGCGCCAGGACCAGGTCCCGGATGCGGCCCTTGGGGAAGGGCGCTGAGGTATACACCGGCAGCAACGGGTGGATGCCGCCCTTGATCTTGACCGTGGTGGCAATCATACGCCGCGGGTCCACCAGCTCGCGCTGGACGTACTCGTGGCCGCGCTTGCAGCCCGGTTTGACCTTGACCACCGTGTCGCCCTCGTGGGTCACTTCCAGGGTGCAGCCCTTCGGGCAGGTAATGCAAATAATATTCGTCGTTTCCATGGCATACCTTCCTAACGTTTCACCACCGCCACCGTCAATTCCGGGGCGGCCTGCACGTCGTCGTAGACCTTGATGGGCAGTTCCAGGGTGATGATTTCACCCGGGCGGGCGTACGGCTCGCCCCGGCGCATGATCAGGTGATCCTTGTTGCGCACTTCCACCCACACCGGTGATTCCACCGGCTGGATGACGCGCATCTGTAAACGCACGCTGGATTCAGACAGCGTGTCCCGGTCGACGGTGTGCGGCACCACGTAACGCACGTTCTCGCCGGCCCGCACCGGCACGTGGCGGTCTTCCTTGTGCCGTTCGCGCACGGCGAAGCGCGCCGCGCTGATCCCGGCCTGGCGGCCCGCCTCGGACACCCAGTCTACCAGGTCGTACACGTGCACCACGTTGCCGGCGGCAAAGATGCCCGGGATATTGGTCTCGAAATGGTCGTCCACCACCGGCCCGCCGGTGATCGGGTCCAGCTGCACCCCGGCCTTCTTGGACAGCTCGTTCTCGGGGATCAGGCCCACCGACAACAGCATGGTGTCGCAGGGGATGACCTTTTCGGTGCCCGGGATGGGGTTCCACTTTTCGTCTACCTGGGCGGCTTCTACTGCCTCGACCCGCGAATTGCCGACCACGCGCTTGATGGTGTGCTGCAAATGCAAGGGGATGTCGTAATCCAGCAGACACTGCACGTAATTACGGGTCAGCCCGGTCAGGAAGGGCATGACTTCCAGCACGGCTTCCACCTTGGCGCCTTCCAGCGTCAGGCGGCGAGCCATGATCATGCCGATATCCCCCGACCCCAGCACCACAAAACGCTCGCCGGGCATGTAGCCTTCCACGTTGACCCAGCGCTGGGCCGTCCCGGCCGTGTACACGCCGCTGGGGCGCGTGCCGGGGATGCGGATCTGCGGCCGGGTGCGCTCGCGGCAGCCCATCGACAGCACGATGGCGCGCGCCTGCACGTCGAGGAAATGAGTTTGTTTGCCGGTGGCGAAGATGCGCCGCTGCGGGGTGATGTCCAGCACCATGGTATCCACCACCGGTTCCACCCCGATGGCCAGGGCATCGTCCACAAAGCGCTGGGCGTAGGCCGGCCCGGGCAAATCCTTGTGGAAGACCTCCAGGCCGAAGCCGTTGTGGATACACTGCTGGAGGATGCCGCCCAACTCACGGTCCCGCTCGATCAACAGCACGTCTTCCGCACCGTTCTGCCGGGCCGCGATGGCAGCCGCCAGGCCGGCCGGGCCGGCGCCGATGACCACTACGTCGTAGATGTCTTTGCGGGTCATGGCTGCACCTCCACATCCTTGGTGCGCCGGAAGAGATACTGCGAACCGGCGCCTTTCTTGGTCACCTCTTCGGGGGGGATCCCCAACTCTCGGGAGAGGATATCCACGACCCGTGGCATATCGAACGAACCCTGGCAGCGCCCGGTGCCCAACCAGGTGCGCCGCTTGATAGCGTCGTAAGTGCGCGCCGGGATGGGGGCATTGATCTCGGCCACGATCTCGCCTTCGGTCACCGTCTCACAGCGGCACACCACCCGGCCGTAGCGCGGGTCGGAATTGATCAGCTTGATCTGTTCCTCACGCGGCAGCCGGCGGAAGCGCGGCCGCGGCGGGCGGATGGGATTCCAATCCGGTTTCTCCACCAGCTTTTCGCCCGCATCTTGCAGCATCTCGATCACCCGCATGGCAATCGCCGGGGAAGACGTCAGCCCGGGCGATTCGATGCCGCCCAGGTTCACCAGGCCCTGCACCGTCTCGGGGATCTCGATGACAAAATCGTTGCCCTTCACGCCGGGCCTCTGGCAGGGGGCATTCCCCGTGGCGCGGATGCCGGCGAAAGTAGAGATCAACGCCCGCGGCTTGAGGCTGGGGAAGAGCTTCTGCGCCCCGGCCCAGATTTCCTTGATGCCGGCCTCGGTGACGGCGCGATCATCTTTGTCGCCCACCACCTGAGCGTTGGGCCCTACGATGGGGTTGCCGTGCGTGGTGGTGGTCACCAGAATACCCTTGCCCTTCTCGGTCGGCACCGGGAAAAGCACGTTATTGACCCGGATCTCCGAGCTGTCCAGCACAGAATACTCACCCCGGCGTGGGGTGATGCAGAACTCCGGCCGCACGCCGGCCTTGTGCATCACCACGTCCGAGTTAAGCCCGGCCGCATTGACCACCCAGCGGCAGCGGAACTCGCCCCGGTTGGTGCGGATGCCCACGATCCGGTTGGAATCCATGATGAAGTCTTCGAAACTCGTCTCCAGCAGGATGTGCACCCCATTCTGCACGCTGTTCTCAGCGGCGGCCACGGTGGCCATAAAGGGGTCGGCAATTCCGCCGGTCGGCGCCCACAAGGCGCCGCTAACAGCCGGGTTGATGTCTGGCTCGCGCATCCGCAATTCTTCAGCAGAGATGATGTGCATTCCCGGCACGCCGTTGCGCCGGCCCTGTTCGACCAGGTGTTCCAACACCTGGAACTCCTCATCCCCCACGGCTACCACGTAGTCCCCGCGCCGGTCATAATCGAAATTCAATTCACCGGACAACGTACTCCACATGGCGTTGCCACGCACGTTCATCTCTGCCTTCAACGTACCACACACCGGGTCGTACCCGGCGTGGATGATGGCAGAGTTGGAAGAACTGGCTCCGACGCCAACGTCGGCCCCCTGCTCGATCAGGAGGATTTCCAACTGATACCTCGATAGGAAGCGCGCAGTCATACAACCAACCACGCCCCCGCCAATAATGATCAGGTCGTATGTTTTCATAGATGAGCTTTCCGGGCAAGAAATAGGATTCGGTAATACAATTATAAGGAATTGAAGACCATTTGTGACAAAAAGCGCACGGACGTGCAACAATTTGAACAAATTGCTTATTAATTTTATCGAACCCTGTCTCAATTGCACAAATGTGCAAGGGATCGACAGGCGATTTTGAAGCCACGAGGAATTTACACCACCCATATGGAAAATTCAGAGAAGCAAACCGACGCCGTGCGGATTGCCAAAATGTATTACTACCACAACATGACCACCCAGGCCATCGCCCGTGAGCTAAACCTGTCGCGCTCGACCGTCTCGCGCCTGTTGAGCTACGCCCGCAGCGCCGGGCTGGTGGACATCCGCATCATCGACCCCAAGGAACACCCCCGCCAGCTGGAAAAATACATCCAGGACGCCTTCCACATCCAGCGCGCCCACGTGGTGCCGGTTTCCGAGATCGTCGGCGAAGCCGAGTGGCTGGAACGCGTGGCCCAGTACGCCGCCAGCTACCTCAACACGGTCTTCAATTCCAACATTACCCTGGGGATCGCCTGGGGCACGACGCTCAGCGCCATATCCAAACACCTGCTGCCCAAGCCCACCCAGAACTCCCAGGTGGTACAGCTGAACGGCGCCGGCAACATGCACACCCTGGGCATCGAATACGCCAGCGAGATCATCGTGCGTTTCGCCCAGAACTACCAGGCCAGCTCGCACCTCTTCCCCGTGCCGGCTTTCTTCGACAACCCCGAGACCAAGCGCGCCCTGTGGGAAGAGGGCAGCATCCGGCGGCTGCTCAACTTGCAGCGCAGCGCCAACCTGCTGTTATACAGCATTGGTGCGGTGAACGCCGGCATCCCCAGCCACGTGTACAACGGCGGTTATCTCAATGAAAACGACTACCTGGAATTGATGAAAGAGCGCATCGTCGG
Source organism: Chloroflexota bacterium (assembly GCA_012798515.1). Classification (GTDB taxonomy): domain Bacteria; phylum Chloroflexota; class Anaerolineae; order Anaerolineales; family Anaerolineaceae; genus JAAZNB01. Next base: position 1,098 of record JAAZNB010000019.1, on the reverse strand, counting down.
CGACATCGCCACGGTCTTTTTCCGCGAGGACGGCAGTTTCGACAATATTCCCTTCAACCGCCGCGCCAGCGGGCCCCACCTGGACCTGTTCCGCCAGGTGCATGGCATCTGCGTCATCTCCGGCCTGGCCAAGGTGCCCGGCCTGTACGCCGCCCTCAAGAGCCACCTGATGACCGAGCTGATCCTCGACGAGCCCACGGCGCGCAAGCTGGTCAAGGACTACCTTCAGGGCTGATCTTGCGCCGGGACCAGCACCTGGGCGCTGCGCGGGGGCACGGTATCCAGGCGCAGCACCCCTTCCTGCCCCTGCACGCGCCGCCCGCTCTCGGCATCCTGCCATGCCCGGCGGGCGCTGCGCAGCGGCAGGTCGAAATCCCCCACCCCCTCACGCGGGTTCAACACCACCAGGACCTCGTCCTCCCCGGCCGCCATGCGATAGGCATACACGCCGTTGAAGGCGGCCAGCTTCTCCGGCCGGCCGTAGCGCAGGGCCGGGTGAGCGCGCCGTAAAGCCGCCAGGCGCCGGACCGTCTGGCGCAGGGGCAGGTTCCACTGCGCCCGGTCCCAGGGCATGCAGCCGCGACAGCCCGGGTCAGTCTCGCCGGTCAGGCCCACTTCGTCGCCGTAATAGATCATGGGCGCCCCCGGCAGGGTCATCTGGAGGGTCAAGGCGATGCGCAGGCGCTCCAGGTCGCCCTTGAGCAGGGTCAGGATGCGGGCCGTGTCGTGGCTGCCCAACAGGTTGAGCATGGCGCCGGCCGCCGGGCCGTGGGCCTGGAGCAGGCTATGCAGCTCGAAACCGAAATCTTCTCCGTCCAACACTTCCGTCTGAACGTAATCCAGCACCAGGTCGCGCAGGCGATAATTGGTCACCCCATCGAAGACGTCTCCCTGCACCCAGGGGGCGGCCTCGCGCCACACTTCGCCCACCAGGTAGGCCTCGGGGGAGACCGCCTTGACCACCTGGCGAAACTCGCGCCAGAAGTCGAACGGGATCTTGAAGGGCACGTCCAGGCGCCAGCCGTCGATGCCCGCCTCTTCCAGCCAGAAACGCGCCACCCGTAGGATGTATTCCTGCACCGGGCGGTGAGCGTGGTT
>JAAZNB010000215.1 GCA_012798515.1 Chloroflexota bacterium | reverse complement strand
TTCACAATCATGGTGCGAAATTTCAGCATCTGAAAGACGCTCCCGTTCTCACCCACCCGGGTGGCCCGGTAGAATACCGGGCCGCGGTCGTCGAGCCAGATACACAACGCCACCAGGCCGATCAAGGGCAAAAGGACCGGCAAGGCCAGCAAACTGACCAATAGATCAAAGGCCCGTTTGACGATACGCTGGTATTCGCTCAGGGCGGGGGCGCGCAGATCCAGCATGGGGATGCCGGCAAATTCTTCGATGGAAGCCTTGTGCAGCGTGAGGGCAAAATAATCCGGGATGACCCACACCCGCACCGGCATGTCATGTAGTTCGCTCACCACCTGGTTGAGCCGGGCGTCTGCCGAGCGCGGCAGCGCCAGGACTACGTCGTCCACCGCTTGGGTGCGCACCACCTGGCGAACGTCGGCCAGGCCGCCCAGGACGTCATTGTTCCCGGCGCGCTTGTGCGGATCATCGTCCAGGAAACCGATCAACTTTAAACCCACTGCATGGCTCTGCCGGATCTGCTCCTCGAACCGCCGTCCAACCACGCCGGCGCCCAGGATGACCACCTTACGCTCGTGGATGGCCGTAACCAGCTTCAACCGGAAGGCCACCCGGTAGAGCATGCGCCAGCCCAACAGGGTCAGGTAAGCCAGGGCGGCGAAGAATAGAAACAGAAAACGTGAGACGTCGCGGTAGGAGAAATACAGCACCCCGGCCATTGATATGGTGGCCAGGGCCGACCCCATGGTCAACGAACCGAATTCGTCCACGAAGCGCAGGTTTCGCCGGCCGTCGTACAGGGAAAACAACAGCAGGATGCCGGTCCACAACACAGGGAAGGCCGCGTAGATCACCGCCGGCAGGCGCACCGGGCCAGGGATCTCTTGCACGAAAGGCAGGGAGCTGAACGAAAACCGTAGGCTGGTGGATACAAATAAGGCCAGGATGATGATGAGTGCATCCAGAACAATGGAAAATATGGCGAAATTAATCGAAAACCGTCTTAGCATCGATCCTCACCCACACTAATCCCACGTCACGACCCGTGCGGCTCAAGCGGAAAACGCTTCCAGCCCATCCTCTGCATGAACACCAGGCCCACAAAACGCGGGTAGCCCAATAAATAGCGTTTCCACAGGCGCCGGGGCTCACTCACAAGGCGATACAGCCATTCGAGCCCCGCCCGCTGCACCCAGCGCGGCGCCTGGGGTTTGCGCCCGGAGAGAAAATCGAAAGCTGCCCCCACCCCGACCAGCACCGGTTTCCCCAACTGGCGATAATGGGCGTGCATCCAGCGCTCCTGGCGCGGCGATCCAATCCCTACCCACACCACGTCGGCCTGGGCCTCCCGGATGCGCTGCACCACCGCCTGGTCTTCCTCCTCGGTCAGCCGGCGGTATGGAGGCGATTCCACCCCGGCCACGATCAGGCCAGGATAGTCCCGCTGCAGGCGCTGCGCCAGCTGCGCGGCCACACCCGGGGCGCCGCCGTAGAAATAATGCCGGTAACCACGCCCTACCGAGCGGGCGCACATGGCCTGTAACAGGTCGGGGCCGTAGACGCGTTCCACCGTCGAAAATCCTGCCCAGCGCAGCAGCCACACGATGGCCATCCCGTCCGGGGTAGTCAGGCCGCTGTGGTTGTAGATAGCCCGCAGCTCCTCGTCGTCCTGGCAGGCCATCACGGCATGGGCCGGGGTAACGCACACGTACTCCGGCCGCCCGGCCCGGATCCAGGCCTCGATGCGTTCGACGGCCTGCTCCATGTGGATGGCGCTGACGCCCACTCCCAGGATATTGCCGCGCGGAAAATCGGCCTCTACTTGCACGCTGTGCTCACCTCTCCCCACCCGGCAGGTCATATCCCTCTGACTGCAAGAGCGCCCTGACCTGCTCCGCTGCGCCGGTGTCCCCGTTGTGTGTATACCAGGCCAGCAGATCGGACAGACGCGCCGCCCAATCGCCGCCCACGCGGATCAGCTGCATCTGCGGGACCATTTCGACGGCCATAGCCGGCCGGCGGAACATCAGCTGGTAATACAGCAGCTTGCCCTGGGCCCCCGGCCCGTATACCCCCGGTTCGGCCAGGCCCTGTAAGACCGCCGCCCCCAGGCGGTCCACCGTGGCGGCGTCCTGGGCCTGAGCGGCCAGCCCTGCCCGTAACCAGTCCTGGCGTAAATGCTCCTCGTCGCTCTGGAAATATGCCAGGCCGGCCAGCTGCACGGCCTCTGCGGCTGGCTCTGGCTGCCCGGCCGCCAGGTAGGCTTCTCCCAGGTCCAGGTAGGCAGCGGCGTAACCCTGCGATTGCGCCGCCTGCGCTGCGAGCGTAGCCAGGTCAGGCGTCTCAATGGGATGGTCCGCCCGCCAACCGGCCTGTAACTGGCGGCGGAAATCGCTGGCCTGCCAGAAAGACGAATCTACCCAGCCTGGCTGGCGTTGCAGGGCACGCTGGTAAGCCGCCCGGCTATCGTCCGGCCGCCCGGCCTGCTCCAGCGCTGCACCCAGGTTGAGGGCATAGGTGGCGCTGCCCGGGGCCAGATCGGACGCGGATTGGAACGCCTCCACGGCCCGGTCTGTCTCTCCAACGGCCATATAGAGCGCCCCCAGGTTGGCGTGGTTCAGAGCCCAATATGGGTCCAGAGCCGCGGCGCGTTCGAAATGGTCGATGGCGGCCGGTAGGGCATCTGCCTGGCCATGCCCGGCCAGCTCGCTCTCTGCCAGCCCCAGCTGGGCAAAGACGGCGGAATTGTGCGGGTCGCGCTGTGCGGCAATGGCCAACAGGCTGCGGGCCGACTGCCAATCACCGCCATTGGCGGCGGCCACCCCCTGGGCATACGGCGCCAGCATCCACAGGTTGGCCCAGGTCAGCCCGGCAACCAATAGACCCAGGAATGCCCCGGCCCGCAGGCGCGTACCTTTGCCAGGCCCGGCAGGGGCGCCCAGGGCCGGCCCCACGGCCAGCGCCAGCACCCAGGCGCTGGTGGGAATGGTGTGATGCACGCTGTCCACCAAGCCGTGCACACCGAATGCCGCCAGGGCCGCCAGGGCGCCGATGATCACACCGCGCTCCTCCCCGCCGGCCTGGCGCAGCCGCCCGGCCAGCGTTTGCAGTACGACGCCTACCAGCACCAGAAATCCGGCCAACCCCAGCAATCCGCTGCCGCTTAACAGGTCCAGGTAAATGTTGTGTGCATACACGAACAACGACCAGGGGGGCACAGAGTTGTGCTGCAAGAACAGGCTGATAAAAGTATAGGGTCCCTTGCCCACCAGGGGCGACTGCGTAAAAGCCTGCCAGGCCGGGATCCAGAACACGCTGCGCGCCCCAAAGATCGAATCGGCATGCGAAGGCTGCAATCCTTGCAGATAGAGCAGCCAGGCCATCCCGGCCAGGACCGCAAACCCGGCCAACAATCCCCCCGCCAGTACGACCGGCCGCCGGCGTAGGCCGCGCCAGACGCCGGCCAGCCGGCCACGCTCCGGCCACAGCCACAGCAAGCACAACACGCCCAGCCCGGCGGCGGTCCCCAACCAGCCACCGCGCGAAGAAGTGAGGTACTGTAAGAGCAGGGCCGAGAGGGCATACAGGGCCAGCAGCAGGCGGGAAAACCCTGCTTTCGTAGCCCAGCCGCGTCCGGCGGCCATCATCAACAACACGTTCAGGACCACCCCAAAGAAATTGGGAATCGACAGGCGAAAAGAGATCGAGGGGATCAGGCTGCCGCTGGCTGCCAGCCATTGGGCATACCAGTTCACCACCTCCACCCAGGCAAACAACATGACGATCGCCCCGGCAATCAAGAGGCATTTGACCATCAGTTCGGCCGGCCAGCCACGCCGCACCAGCTCGGCTGCGCCCAGGCAGAGGAAGAATGCCAGCCCCAACAGCCAGAACTCGACCCACGAACGGCGCGGATCGATAGAGGTGAACACCGTGACCAGGATCAGGCCCAGGAAGAATACCACGGCGTATTCGACGCGCGTGGCCGGATAGGGCCGGGCCGCCAGCCAGGCCAGGGAAAACACAGTAAACACGCCGCCGGTCACCGCCAGGATGGTTCCATCGACAATTCCGTTGTGCGTGCTGGCAAACAACAGCAGGTAGCTGATCATGAAGACCAGCAAGACTTCCTGCAATAGATATCGATAGGTCCTGGAGGGAGGTGAAGTGGTTGGCATATTCGCTCTACGGGTTAGTACTGTTGGAATCACTCGGGGCGGCCGTGCAGGCCGGCGTGTTGAGCGAGTACCACACGCTGCCGCCCTGTTCTCTGCGCTTCAAACGCTGCCAGTAACGGCCGGCGGCTTCACAATCGCCCTCGCCGGCAGCCTGCTGGTACAGGCGCCTCAGCGCCTCGATTTCAGCCGGGCTGTCACTCAACTGGATATATCCCGGCACGATGTCCAGGTTGAGACCGTTGCGGCCGTACAACCACACGGTATACGTGCTGGAGAATGAATTGGACGAGCGCAGCTGGTAGTCATGATCCTGGGCCACAATGAGCGCATCGAAGCGGCTCACTGCTTGTGGGTCCCCCTGCGCAGCAGCCAGGGCGCCGCGCACGGCCAGGATCTCCGCCGCCGGCTCGCCGGTCCATTCGGCCCGGGCCAGCCAGGCGTTTACCGCCGGCACGTCGCCTTCCACCAGCGACTGCTGCGCCTTTTGCACGTAGCTGCCGGCCGGGGCAGCGGTCTCCTCTGCCTGGTCAGCCGACCACTCTCGCAGAGCCCGGCGGCGAAGCTCGTTCTGCTGCCAGTAAGGATGCCAGCTCCATCCCGGCGCCAGGTCCAAGGCCTGGCGATAGTAATTGATGGCCGCGTCGCCTTCTCCCTGCTGCTCTTTGAACCAGCCCAGGTTGAGCGGGAATGAAGGCTCGTCCGGCGAGGTCGCCTTGGCCCGGCGCATAGAGAAAATCGCCCGCTCCCGATCCCCGGCGTACCAATCCAGCACAGCCAGGTCGGCCTGCAGCAGGGCAGGAGAGGGTTCCAGTTCCAGGCTGCGGGCCAGGTATTGCCGCGCCCGAGCCAGGTCGGACTCATTGTAATCTTGTTGCCAGGCGGCCGCCCAGGCCAGGCCGGCCTGGGTGGTATAGAAGGCAGCATTGGGATCGCGGGCGGCGCTCTCGCTCACTGCCGTGGCCACGCTGTGCCAATCCGCCGCTCCGGCAGCGCGAGCGTGCAGCGCATTGGCCATGGGCAGGTAGTTCCACAACGAAAGCAGGCTTCCACAGGTCAGGATGGCCACCGGCAGGATCAGGATGGAGAAATTGACCTGCGACCAGCGCGCCATCTTCTCTTCCGGCGCCGTGACCAGCCAGGCCGAGAGCATCACCATGGGGACCATGATCGCTCCCCAACCCGAAAAATCGTCCAGCATGCTCATGGCCATCCAGGCCACCACCGCGGCCAGGATGGCCCGGCTGTAAGCCCGGTTCTCAACGGCCGCGCGGCTATAGGCACGCCAGGCCCACAGGATGCTGCCCAATAGAATCGCCAGCAAGGTGACCAGGCCGACCAGGCCAAACTCGGCCAGGATGTTCAACAAGAATTGGTGTGGATGAGTAGGCCAATAGGCCGGCGGGACAGTAGCCCCGGCCTCCAGATAGGCGTAGGCAAAACGGCCCGGGCCGGCCCCGAACCAGAGGTGTTCTTTCCAGATACGCAAGGCGGTTTCCCACATCACGCGGCGCGTGTCCAACAAGCCAACACCGTGGGTGGGGTGGGCGCCAAACTGGGTCAAGGCCAGCCAGATGCCGCCCAAAACCAGGGCCAGCGGCAGCAAACCGGCTACGGCCCATCCCGGCCGGGCGCGTAAGAATTTCCAGGCCGACGCCAGCCAGCCTTTTTCATAGGCCCACAGACAGAGCAATACGCCTGCCCAGGCGGCCAGACCGACCAACCCACCGCGGGAAGAGGAAAAAGGCAGCGCGGCCAGGTAGACGGTCAGCCACAGACCGGCGCCCAGGCGCCCCCAGCCCCGGCCAGGTTGCAGCAAGGTCACCACAGCCAGCGGAGCGCACAGGTTGGCCAGCGCCATCAAGGCATTGGAATGCCCTAACAGGCTGGTGAAACGGTACGCGTATGGCGGAGACACCGTCCAACTACCCGACGCCTGCCACCACAGGGCGTAGCGTCCATAGGTCTCCAACAGCGCAGCGGCCAGCAGCAGCCCACTGACCCACAGCAAGGCGCTGATCACCAGGCGGCGCTCCACGAAGGTCTCGAAGGCGTCCACCAGCAGCACGAACAACACCAGGTACCCCAACAGCCAGCCGATGCGTCCCAGGCCCTGGCGCGGGTCCGGCGACAGGATCCACAACCCGATGATTACAATCGCCGCCAGGGCCAGCAGTCCGTCGATGGGCGAGTGTACCAACTCGGCCCGCTGACGCAATCCTCGCCAATAGATCAGGACACAGGCCAGGACCGCAGCAAAGGCCAGCGCGGTAAACTGTACCGCGATCTCACCGCGCCATATGTAGCCGCCGGCCAGGCAGGCCAGGATCAATCCACCCACCAGCAGGATGTAGGTATAGATTGTAGATATTTTTTTCGGCTGGGAAACCGGCATGGTCCGCCACCTGGCGCCTGACCAGCGTTACAGGCGTTGATGTTTAGTATCTATCTGCAATTTTTCGGGGAATCCTTTTTCAGGCGGCATGACGCCGTAAATAATATCGATTCCGAATTGTCAGATAGGTTCTTAATTCGCACAACGGGTACAACTATTGATTACATTATAATAGCGGCGAAAGCGGGAGTAGATTTCATTTTCGTTAATCAAATCCACCGCTGCCGCGGACTGCCCCCTTACGGCTCGCTGCGATCCACGTACTCGAAGCGTACGCCCCCCACCTCGACGTATGCCCCCGGGTAACCCGGGAAGGTGGTGGCTTTTACCCGGCGGCGGATCTCCTCCGGGTCCATATCCAGCTCGATCTTCTTCAAGGCTTCGAACTCGACCCGGCGGTAGGGCTTGCGGGTCCAATTCTCGCTCGAGACCGGCAGGCTTTCACCGTTGGCCACCTCGGAGAACAGATCGATGTACAAAGCCAGCAGATAGACATAGCAGCGCTGGGTCAGTGAGTACACCGTATCAGACGCGAGGACCGGGAAGCGCCTGACGGCAATGATATTACCCGTATCCACCCTGGATAGCATGTGGTGGCAGGTCACCCCATAGGTCTTCACCCCATGGTAGATGGCAAAGTTGGTACACCCGGTTCCCGGGTATTCGGGCGGCGCAGGATGGAAATTGACCGCCGCCAGCCGTGCCCGTTCGAGCAGGGCCTGGGGAACGATCCACGGGGATAGGTAGGAGATGATGTAGTCGTATTCTCGCTGGTACACAGCTTCGGGCAGGGATTCCCCCGGCTTACCCAACACAACCTGGGCGTCGGTTTCAATCTGGTGGGTAAATTCGATTGCCTTGTGGGTATAAAAATCATCGCGCTGTTTGCCAAGAAATAGAATGGACAATTTCTCCTCCATACCACCGAAGCGCAACGCCGCATTCCCCTGGCGCCCGTTCCCCTGCGGTTATTCAGACTGGGTTTCTCGATCTCAGCTAAGATTATAACACTGCGCTAATTTCTGATATATAATCGCCTCATCAAGACAACGCCGGCGAGCCGGGCACACCTGTGCCCGGGCCATCCGCGCCGGGTCAGGGCGGAAGCCGGTGACCCACCCACACCTACCCCAAGACACATCTTCGTTACCCGGAATTGCTCATGAAACAACTTCTACAGAATTTGCGCGACGGCCAGGCAGTGGTTGCCGAAGTACCGGTTCCCACCGTCCGGCCGGGCGCCGCCCTGGTCCAAACGGCGGCTTCACTGGTCTCGGCCGGCACCGAACGGACCGCGGTGAGTTTCGCCGAAAAATCCTTGCTCGGGAAGGCCCGTTCGCGCCCCGACCTGGTGCGCCAGGTGTTAGACAAAGCCCGCCGGGAAGGCTTCCTCACCTCCATCGAGGCCGCCTTCAACCGCCTGGACCAGCCCATGGCCCTGGGTTACGCTTCGGCCGGCGCCATCGTTGCAGTAGGCCCCGGCCTGGAGGGCTTCCACGTTGGGGACCGTGTAGCCTGCGCCGGCAGCGGACAGGCCGTCCACGCCGAATACGGGCTGGTGCCTAAAAATTTACTCACCCCGCTGCCCGATAACGTAGACTTCGAATCAGCAGCTTTCACCACCCTGGGCGCCATCGCCCTGCACGGCTTCCGCCTGGCACAGCCCCAACTGGGAGAGCGCGTGGCCGTGATCGGCCTGGGGCTGCTCGGCCTGCTGGCCGTCCAGATTGCCCGCGCCGCCGGGTGCCACGTGTTTGGCGTGGACGTCAACCCGGCCCGCGTCGAGCTGGCCCGACAGTTTGGCATCCAGGCCGCCGTGCGCACCGAGGCCGATGCGGCCGGACAGTCCTTCACCCACGGAGCCGGTTTTGACGTGGTACTGATCTGCGCCGACGCGCGTTCTAACGACCCGGTCGAGCTGGCCGGCCACCTGGCGCGGGACCGTGCCCAGGTGGTGGCCATCGGAGCGGTTGGGCTGTCCATCCCGCGCAAGACCTATTACGAAAAAGAAATCAATTTTATCGTCTCCCGCTCCTATGGCCCCGGGCGTTATGACCCGGGCTACGAGCTGGCCGGCCATGATTACCCCGCCGGTTACGTGCGGTGGACCGAAGGGCGCAACTTTGCCGCCTTCCTCGACCTGGTTTCGAGCGGCAAGGTCGATTTGAAACCCCTCATCAGCCACCGTTTTGCCATCCAGGAGGCGCCCCAGGCCTACCAGTTGATCACCGGCAAACTCAAGCAGCCTTTCCTGGGCGTCCTGCTCACCTACGCGCACCCGGCGCAAGACCTGGCCGCAGCCCGCACCGTGGCCATCCATCCGGCTGCGCAACGCACAACCGCCCCGGGCAAGCCGGTCCTGGGCGTACTCGGCGCCGGTAATTACGCCTCGGCCATGTTCCTGCCGGCCGTGCGCGCCACCGGCGGCGTGGTGGCGCGGGTGATCGCCTCGGCTTCGGGGTTGAGCGCCAGCTCGGCCGCCCGGCGCTACGGTTTCGAGCTGGCCAGCTCGAACGAGGACGAAGTGTTGGACGCCCCCGGTGTAGACCTGGTGGCCATCCTCACCCGCCACAACCATCACGCTCGCCAGGTCATCCGCGCCCTGCAGAACGGCAAACACGTGTACTGTGAAAAGCCGCTGGCCCTCAACGGCGAGGAGTTGGAACACATCTTCCGCACCCTGCACGGCCTGGAACACCCCGGGCTGCTGGACGCCGGCTTCAACCGCCGCTTTGCACCCTTTTCCCTCAAATTAAAACCGTTCTTCGCCGGGCGGGGAGAGCCGCTGTACGCTCATTACCGCGTCAACGCCGGCTACCTGCCCTCCGATTTCTGGCTGCACGACCCCCAACAGGGCGGCGGGCGTATCATCGGCGAAGGCTGTCACTTCATTGATTACCTCACCTTCCTGGTGGGCGCCGCGCCCGTGTCCGTCAGCGCCCAGGCCCTGCCGGACGGCGGCCGTTATCACCAGGATAACGTGCAGATCACCTTGCGCTATCCGGATGGCTCCCTGGGCACGGTGACTTACCTGGCCAATGGCGACAAAAGCGCCTCGAAAGAATATCTGGAAGTGTTCTCCAACGGCCGCGTGGCCATCCTGGATGACTTCCGCCGCCTGGAGCTGGTACAGGGCGGGCAGCGCCAGGTGTTCCGCGCCACACTGCGTCAAGACAAGGGCCACCAGGCTGCCTGGGCGGCTTTTCTGGCCGCCGTGCAGGACCCGGCTCGCCCGGCGCCCATCCCATACGCTCATCTGTGGGCGGTTACCCAGGCGACTTTCTGCGCCATGACCGCCCTGCAAACCAATGTCCCGGTAGCCGTTCCTCCCCTGCCCGAGGAATTCTAGCCACCACCCTCGCCCGATAGGACAATCTCCTTGGCGCCTCGTCTCGACACTGCATTGAAAGCCGTCCGAGAAATCGGACTCCTGCCCACCGGGCTGAACGCCCTCTACCGCCTCGGCCTGGCCAGCGGGTACTGGCGCCTGCGCAGCCCGGCCGGCGCCGGGCCGGCGCCCCAAGACGTGGCCGGGCTGCGCCTCTCCCCGCGCCTGCCCCTACCGGCCGGGGATACCCTCCCTGCCCTGCTGGGCCCTGCCGGCCAGGATGTATTGGTCGAAGCCGAGGAGATCCTGAACGGGCGCGTGCGCCTGTATGGCGGCCCGGCGGTCGAGTTACGCCTGCAGCCGGACCCACCGCTGCGCCACTGGAGCCAGGTCTCCGACGACCCCGCCGGCGGGGAGGACATCAAGGACCAGTGGGAGCCGGCCCGCTTTGGCTGGGCCTTCACCCTGGCCCGCGCCTACCGGCTCAACCCAGACGAACGCTACCCGGCCGCCTTCTGGGATTACCTGGAAACCTTCCTGCGCGCCAACCCACCCAACCTGGGCCCCAACTGGGTTTCAGCCCAGGAGGCAGCCCTGCGTATTTTGGCCCTGACCTTTGCCGCCCAGGTCTTCTCCGGCGCACCCGGCGCCACTGCCGAACGCCTGGACCGGTTGGCGGCCGCCCTGGTCCAGCACGGGCAGCGTATCCCCCTCACCCTGATCTATGCCCGTTCGCAAAACAACAATCACCTGTTCACCGAGGCCGCCGGGCTATACACCCTGGGCGTGCTGCTCAAAGACTGGCCCGCGGCGCAAAGCTGGCGAAACCTGGGGTGGAAATGGCTGACCTGGGCGCTGCGCCACCAGATCGAAGCCAGCGGTGAGTACGTACAGCACAGCATGAATTACCATCGTTTGATGCTGCACACCGCCCTGTGGGTCGATTGGCTCAACCGCGTGGATGGCGCCTACTTCCCGGACGACGTACAGGACAGGCTGGCCGCGGCTACACGCTGGATCTTCTACCAGATGGACCCCACCAGCGGCGAGACGCCTAACCTGGGCCACAACGATGGAGCCAATATCCTGCCCCTGGCCGGCGGAAATTTCCGCGATTACCGTCCCGTGGTCCAGGCGGCCGGGCGCGCCTTCCTGGGCGCCGACCTGCTGCCCCCCGGCCCGTGGGACGAGCTCAGCGCCTGGCTGGGCCTGGAACCCCGGGGGCGCCAGGACCGGCCACCCGGGGCAGGGCCTGCCCTGTTACGCCTGGGAGACGCGACGTCCTGGGCCACACTGCGCGCCGCGACCTACACCACCCGCCCGGCCCACGCCGACCAGTTGATCGTCGACCTGTGGTGGCACGGCCAGAACGTCACCCTGGACGCCGGCACGTACCGTTACACTGCCCCCGCCCCCTGGAAGAACACCCTGGCCGGCACGCGCGTGCACAATACGGTCATTGTCGAAGGACAGGATCAGATGCAGCGCGCCGGGCGCTTCTTGTGGCTGGATTGGGCCCAGGCCCAGGTGCTGCCGGCCGTCTTGCCCGATGCGGTGGCTGCCCAGCACAACGGTTATGCCAGGCTT
>JAAZNB010000214.1 GCA_012798515.1 Chloroflexota bacterium | reverse complement strand
GCGGATGGCCTGCATGCCCTGTTGTGTGCCGGGGATCTTGATGGCAATGTTCCCGGACAGGGAGCGCAGTTCGAGGGCCTGCTGTACCATGGCGCCGATGTCGAAGAAATCGTGTGGATTGACCTGGGCCGAGAGGTGCCCGTAAGCGCCGCGCGAAGCAACGTACAGGGGGTAATACGTCTCTGCTCCCAGGCGAACGACCTCTTTATACAGGGCCCAAAAGACCTGTTGGGCGTCATGGGCGGGGTGTTGGCGGTGGTAGGCGGCCACCCAGGCTGCCCAGCGTTGGGGATCGTCTTTGATGGCTGCCAGGGTGAGAGGGGGATTGGTGGTTACCCCGGTGAAGCGTGTGTTTTGGGGGGCCTGGGGATCGAACAACAGGCGCAGCTGCTGGCGGAGGAGATCATGTTGTTCGGGGGGGGTGCTGGCGAGCAGCTTCTCTACCCAGCTGGGGTACACCAGGGGAGAAGAGTCCCACCAGATTTCCAGCTGTGGAGCGGTCTTTAACAGCCGGTCCAGGACGGTATCTGGAAGAGAATTGGAAGGTATATTCATCGGTTCCCTCACTTTCTGGAGAAAGCACTGGTCGTACGAAAGGTCGAATTACGCTCTGGCCACAAGGGTGAGATCCCCCACTTGAAATGTGGCAGTGGCGTTTGACGCAGCACCATCCGGGTCGTGTCAAACGCCAACCGGGGACGAACAGACCACCCTAGCGACGATCTTCCCGGGATGGAGTACCTTTGACACAATAATGGAGCGAGAAAAGTGGATGAAAAACGTACCTGCTGTATAGATAACGTTATTTAGATGTATATACACCATAAAGATGGTGTATATACATCATAGCAATTTTTGAGGGAAAGTCAAGCGCGTCCTGACTTTTTGAACAGTCGTTGGGCCATTGTGCGTAGAAGATCCATTGTCAGCGAGGGACCCGGGAAAAACAAAAAAATCGCCCCTAATCCACTTGACACGCACCGTTTTTCGCAGTACGATTCATTTAGCCGTCTATACAGCGCCTTTCTATTGTATATACATCTGGGGGTCTGTCGAGGTCCTGGGAATAATGACCAGTCCCAACAAAACCAATGGAGTGCCTCGTTACATCCAAATCCGGGAGTCCTTGCGGGAGGACATCTTGAATTCTGTGCTGCTCCCCGGGCAAAAGATCCCGTCTGAAGATGAGCTGGCGCTGAAATTTGGTTTTAGCCGTATGACGGTGCGTCAGGGGATTTCTGATTTGATCGATGAGGGGCTGCTCTACCGGCGCAACGGGGTGGGGACCTTCGTTACCCATCCGCAGATCGTCCGGGACCATACGCGACTGACAAATTTCCTCGAAAACGCAAAGATCAAAGGCATCGAAGCCAAGGTCCAGGTATTAATTGCCGACATTCTTCCGGCCAAGCTCAGGGTCTCTCGGGCTCTGGACTTGAAAGAGGGCGAGCTGGTCATTCACATCAAGACCCTGCGCCTGGCAAACGGCGATCCGGTTACCATCCACGATGCTTACGTCCCATACCGCATCTTTCCTCTCATGCTGCAAGAAGACCTGGAAAACCATCACATCTGGGAATACATGGAAGCTTACGGTTTCCCGGTCAAGCGCGCCGTCCAGCGAATGGAAGCGCGTGAAGCTGATGAGGAGATTGCCGGATTATTAAACATGGATGTAGGCGCTCCCATTTTATACAAAGAGAGAACGGTTTACTCCGAAAACGGTACCCCGGTTGAATTTACCTATTGCTACAACCGGGGGGATCGTTATTCATTGACGGTGGCGCTGTTTCGTTAATGGGATAGAGACCGGAGTGACTCCGGTCTCTATAAAGGGAACCAATATACTCCACCATGGCATCGCTGCGCCAACAGGGATGCCATACCTTTCCGGTTCTATTCCATTAAGGGCTGAACCACAGGAATCCCGGTGAAAGGAGCAATATTGATGGAAAGATTCTAACACAATCTCCCCTTCTGCTGAAAAAAAAGTGAATAAAACGCGCTCCTGCGCAAGAACGTCTGTTGTTCCTTGGATCAGGCCTGTCTATGGCCTGGATAGGAGTGGATATGCCAATTGTCCCATTCAAAGAGATTCTAAAAGACGCGTTTGATAAACGATACGGCGTTGCCGCGTTCAACATCGTCAACGATTTGACGCTCGACGCCGTCCTCTCGGCTGCTGAGGATGCCCATTCGCCGGTGATCATCCAGACCTCGGTCAAGACGGTCAAGATGATCGGCGTGGACGTGCTGTACGCCATGTGGAAAGCCATGGCTTCCAAAGCCAAGGTGCCTACCTGCATCCACCTGGACCACTGCCCGGATCGGGCAATGATCAGCGCCTGCCTGGCAGAAGGCTGGGATTCTGTCTTGTTCGACGCTTCCTCGATGCCGTTAGAGGAAAATCGCCGTCAAACGGTGGAGGTCGTCGCCGAGGCGCAGCGCTATGGCGCCGGAGTCGAAGGGGAGATCGAAGGTATTCGCGGCGTGGAAGATGGCGTCGGCTCGGACGCCGAGTCGGACCGCAAAACGCTGGAAGCCTCCCTCGACTTTGTGCGCGTCACCGGCGTGGATTGTTTCGCGCCGGCCATCGGGAACGCCCACGGCGTGTACCTCAAGACGCCCACCCTGGACGTCCAACGGGTTTCCGATATTACGAACACCATCCCGATCCCCATCGCCTTGCATGGCGGCACCGGCCTGACCAAAGAGCAGTTCCAGGACCTGATTGCTCGCGGCTGTGCCAAGGTCAACATTTCGACGGCGCTCAAGATCACATACATGCAGTCGAACCTGGCCTACCTGCGCGAGGCTGAAACCAAGAACAAGTGGGATCCGCTCTCCCAATTTACCTTTGTACGCAAGGCGGTCAAGGAAATGGTCTCTGAGTACCTGACTACCTTCGGCTCGGTAGGGAGGGCGTAATGACGGCCCTGATCTTCGACTGCGACGGGGTGCTCGCGGACACGGAACGTTTTGGGCACTTGCCGGCGTTTAATCAAACCTTCCAGGAGGTTGGTCTGCCCGTGCAGTGGTCCGAAGAAGAGTATGGCGTCAAATTGAAAATCGCGGGTGGAAAAGAACGCATGGCCAGCATGTTTACGCCGCAGTTCATCCAGCAAAACCGTATCCCCACCGACCCCGAAGGCCAAAAAGAGGTGCTGGCCCAATGGCACAAGCGCAAAACCGAAATCTACAAACAAATGACGCGTGAGGGACGCCTGCCGGGCCGCCCTGGCGTGCGGCGCATCGTCCAGGAGGCCAAACAGGCCGGCTGGAAGCTGGCCGTGGCCTCGACCTCGGCGGAAGAGTCGGTGCGCGCAGTCCTGGAATTTGTGGTCGGTAAAGAACTGGCTGCCGGTTTTCTGGTGCTGGCCGGGGACGTGGTCCCCAAAAAGAAGCCTGCCCCGGATATTTATCTGCTCGCTCTGGACAAACTGGGCATCTCGGCCAATGAAGGCCTGATCGTCGAAGATTCACGCAACGGGCTGCTGGCGGCGCAGGCCGCCGGCGTGCGCTGCATCGTCACCTTGAGTAGTTACACCTGGGACGAGGATATGCAAGAGGCACTGTTGGTCATCAGTGACCTGGGAGAGCCAGGTGCGCCCATGCAAATTGTGGCCAACCGCAGCAAAGCCCGGCCGGGTGACTACATCACCCTCAAAGATCTTGAAGCTTGCCTGCAGAGTTGACGAAGTCAGGAGGATGCCCATGGTCAAGAACACTGAGTTCGTAGTGGATGTCATCGCCAAAACCGTCCTGGAGAATGAACAATATTTCAGCGAATTGGATGGCGTGGTTGGCGATGGTGATTTTGGTTACTCGATCGCGCGCGGTTTCGAAAAGGTGCTGAAAGAATGGGACAACATGGACCACAGCCTTCCGGGGAATTTCTTGAAGAAGGTCTCGTCCACCATCATCAGCGCCGTAGGCGGTGTGTCAGGGACGCTGTGGGGAACGGCCTTCCTGCGCGCCGGAATGGTGGCGGGGACGAAAGCAGAAATCAGCCGTGAAGACATCATCGCCATGTTCCGTTCGGCCATCGAAGGCATAAAGAAACGCGGGCAGAGCGACCTGGGAGATAAGACCTTGTTGGATGCGTTGGTGCCTGCTGTGGATACCCTGGAGCAGGCGTTCAATGCAGGCAAAGAAACAACCGTTGCTTTAGATGAAGCCGCTGTGGCCGCCCGCGAGGCGGCTGAAGCGACCCGCTCGATGCTTGCCAAGCGCGGGCGGGCGGCGTACACCGGTGAGCGCAGCATTGGAACTTTGGACGCTGGCGCCGTTGCCATGGCTGTCTTGTTCGAGGCCGTTAGTAAGGCCTGGAAAGAATAACCCCTTTTCTCGGTTTTGGGCTGAAAGGAGCTCGAAATGAAGAAGTTTGTCAACGACCCCAAAGATTTTGTACCCGAAATGCTCAAGGGAATCGCACTGGCCAATCCCAAGACGCTCAAATATATCCCTGACTACAACCTGATCATGCGCACCGACATCCCTATGGACGATAAAGTGTCCATCATGCAGGGTTCCGGGTCGGGGCATGAGCCGGCCCACGTGATGGCGGTTGGGCGTGGCATGTTGGATGCGGCCTGCCCGGGCAACGTCTTTGCTGCTCCGCCGGCTGACTTCGTCTACAACACCACCAAGCTGGTGGCTTCTCCCAAGGGCGTGCTGCACCTGCTCAACAACTATACCGGCGACACCATGTCCTTCGATATGGGGCGCGAGATGGCTGAGGCGGAAGGCATCACTGTCAAGACGGTGGTCATCAATGACGACGTGGCGGTGAAGGACTCACTGTACACCGTGGGACGCCGCGGCGTGGCGGGGAACTTCTTTGTCATCAAAGCCACCGGTGCGGCGGCCGAACGAGGCGCCTCGCTGGACGAACTGGAGGCTTTGGGCAACCGGGTGGTGGCTGTGACCCGCACCATGGGCATGGCGCTGACCGGCTGCACGCCGCCGGCCAAGGGCACCCCGATCTTCACCCTGGCCGATGACGAAATGGAAATGGGGATTGGTATCCATGGCGAGCCAGGACGCAAGCGTGTCAAACTGGCCCCGGCCAATGCCATCGTGGACGAACTGTTCGAGGCGGTGCAGAGCGACCTGCCCTACAAAGCCGGCGACGAGGTGGCCTTGATGGTCAACGGCATGGGCGGTACTCCCATCTCCGAGCTGTACCTGCTCTACGCACACGCTCACGAGTTGGTTGAAAAGATGGGCATGAAGGTAAAACGCAATTACGTGGGCGAGTACTGCACTTCGCTGGAGATGCAGGGCTTCTCACTGACCCTGGTGCGCCTGGATCCCGAGTTGGAAGATCTGTTGGCTGCGCCGGCCGAGATTGCCATTCGCGTTTTCTAGGCCCAGCGTTCCATTCCCTCTGGCAGAATTTTGGCCCCCACGCAGTTTGTGGGGGCCTCGTTTTTAATCGCTTCCCGGGCACCTTACAAAATCGCATAGCTCGGGAGGATGCGGCGCGGGATGGTCTGCCTTTATAATGTTTCTGCATCGGAAGGAGACCTGCATGACATTAAAGGCACACACCGCCGCCCCGGCGGCCGGCGCGGGACAGTCTTCCTCACGCCCGGGTCTGTTGGGCTACGCCTTGTTTGGGGTGGCCTTATTCCTGCTGGTGCTGGCCTTTGCTCTGCTGCCATTACCCGGCGGGGACGATTGGGAGACTTTCTACGGCGCCGCCCGGCGGGTGTTGGACGGCGTCCCCTTGTACGGCACACGGATCACTTTCAGTTATTTCTACAACATGCCCTGGCTGGCTGTCCTGTTTGCCCCCCTGGCTTTGCTGCCCTTCCGTTGGGGCTGGGCTTTCCTTTCCACCGCCAGTATCCTGATCGTGTTCCTGCTGTGCAAGCGCTGGAACCTGGGGGCAGTGAAGCTGGTGGCCATCCTGTGCTCGCCCCCCATGCTGTATACCTTGCTACACGGGAACATCGACGCCCTGGTGCTGGGCGCCGTGCTGCTGCCGCGCGAGTTTTGGCTGCTGGCCGCCATGACCAAGCCGCAGACGGCCGTCGCCCTGGCCTTGGGAGTGCTGCGGGCCAACTGGTGGAGGACCGGGCTGCTCACCGCAGGGGTCTTGCTGCTGTCCCTGGCCTGGTTTGGAAACTGGCTGCCGGCTTACCTGGCCCAGCCGGTGGACCTGATCGATAAGGGTCACAACGTTTTCCGTTACTTGTTTCCCTACCAGGTGATTCCCGGCCTGCTGCTGGCCTGGATCGGTTGGAAGCGCCAGGACGAGAAATTCTGGATTGGCGCCTCACCTTTCTTTTCCCCCTATGCGGCGACTTCGACTTTGCTCGGCCCGTTGATGCTGCTGCTGTCCCAACTCAAGGACTGGCAGGCCGTGGCCGTGGTGGCCTTGTATTGGGTAGTCTCGGTGGTGTTGTCAGGGGGGTAGGGGCCTTCCCTCACCGCGTACGCCGGCGCGCGATTTGATTTCCCCGCTCGATTTTTCGGTTCGTCCCTGGCACCCCGCTGAGCGGGGTGCCTTGCTGTACGGCCGGCCTCGGCCGGTGAGAATGGCGCCGGAGCGCCCCCCGGGGGAGGCCACACGCAGAGCGTATGGCCCAGGATTGTAGGGGTCTCTGGCGCATCCGCTCCAGCGGCCGTGGG
>JAAZNB010000213.1 GCA_012798515.1 Chloroflexota bacterium | reverse complement strand
TAAAACGCTGCTGCCATCCATAATAATGTTCTTTCCGGGCTGCGCCTTCAACTGGCGCACTGCTTCCACCGCGTCGCCACGGATGAGGAACGAACCCGGCCAGGCTTCGACCGACTGCAAAGTATTAGAAACCACATACTTCTGCATGCCTGCAAAGGGATCCTGGTCGGGGTGAGGCCCGAAAGCGTTCCCGTGAATCTGCCAGGTTTTCCTGCCCAGCAGTATCGAGTCGGCCTCCGCAAAGGCCTGGCCGAAATGGGCGCCAATGTCGTCATGCCAGTAAGGATGCGACCAGCCGCCGTAGGGAAAGCCGTCGTCGATATCCTCCACAGCTTCTCCGGGGGCCTGAATTACGCCATCCAGGGTGATAAATTGGTGAACGATCAGTTTTCTCATCGGAACTCCTTTTTAGATATTGTTGATCCAATTTTATTGCGCTGGGGAGTTCTCGTCTTGGAAAAAAACGCCACTATGAAGCCTGGCTTGATTGGCGATCTCGACCGGGGTTTGCCCGTAATAACGTTTCAAGGAGTTCGTTAAATGCGCCTGGTCGAAATAGCCCGTCTCGTGGGCAGTTTCGGCGATCGGCACACCTTCTTTCAGCAGCAATGACGCCTGCCGT
Organism: Chloroflexota bacterium; assembly: GCA_012798515.1. Lineage (GTDB taxonomy): Bacteria > Chloroflexota > Anaerolineae > Anaerolineales > Anaerolineaceae > JAAZNB01. The sequence goes on along the minus strand of JAAZNB010000213.1, from coordinate 1,314 downwards.
GCACGTTTGATCTGCTGGATGGTTTTATAAGTCAGGCCGGTGACGTACAAAAAACGTCGTTGGATAGAACGCTGGGATAGGTAAAGCGTCTGCCCGCCCAACACATCCGCCACGGTGGTATCGAAGGACAGGATACCCGCACGCACAAGCCGGGCCACAAAAGTGTCTATATTGTCAAACGTGGGGAATTCCCAGGTCGAACCAAGAAATTGAAACCTGTTTTTGATGGACGCGGTCAAGTGGATTGCATGGTCTACCAGTTCACTTTTCGGCAGTTGGGGCATAAACACGCCATGTTGGAAGACCACGCCGAAAAATTCTGCCTCTACCGGTACCGGTGCAAGAGATGCCCGTGTCTCAGGCCCGCGTACACTCAGGGTCAAATGATCCTTTTGTTGGGTAACGACCATCTCCCATTGGCTCGTAGCCGTGGAGATAAAAGAACCGCCGCCCTCGCTGCGCGAGCGCCATATGGATTGAACCAGGGGCAATTCCGAACCCCGTGTGTCAAAGTCGAATATCATTCATCCCAACCTGTCCACCCGGATACATACTTCATATATTGTACCGTATATATCCAATTGCATTGCACAGGCATGATGAGTTCCGGGCAGACGATCGATAACCCTGTGGAATCAGTGTATGGCGGCTTCGATCTACACCCCACGTGAACTACGGCCAGCCTACCTGAAAAGCTCGGAAGAAGTATCCGGCTGAATACGACTACCCGGATCTATTACAGCAAGTTAGCTGGAAAAGTCGAGGCCCGCCTTACCCGGCTTGAGCCCAAACCACCTGGCCGGTGGGATCGATTTTCGAGACCCTCCCCGTTCCGCTATATGCCAGTGCGGCAAAGCGTGTTTGAATTCCATCCCCGGGTTCCAGCCAGAGGGCTGATCCGTCATCGACCGCGCCTGCCAGGCCAGCTTTAGGCTTGCTCGTAAATATCTCCAGGGCCATGTTATAGGTACGGCCATACCAGGGATAGCCCAACGATCCGCCACAAACCTGCCAGAGCCATAAATAAGGAAACACTTCCTTGTCCCAGTACATTCCAAAACCCACTTTGAGATTTTGGTTTGTGATCGCGTACCAGCCCTGTTCAAAGCCGGAAAGGAAAAGCATGTCGGCGGTCTTATTGTGTGGCGGGGGAACCCGGCTCAGGTCGGTTTGTATTCCGTTTCTGGATATTCCCACCGGCCAGTTAAATTCAAGGCCGGGTGCAAACCTCTGCGATTCAAAATTGAGATCTGGCAACACATGCACCGTGGCGGCATCCATATCGATGACACAGGAACCATCCAGGAAAGGGAT